>SVIT01000054.1 GCA_015069365.1 Clostridiales bacterium
CGTAGTGCGCGAATTCGTCTGCGTCGTAAATACCCGTATCGTATACTTCCGTCTTGTTTTCAACGACGGTGGTCGCTTTGGTTTTGTAGGTTTCAGGCTCGGAATAGGAAGTCGTAATTACAACGCTTTCCACACCGTCCATCTGTTTGATCTTCGAAACGTATTTCGTGTCGACCTCGATCGCAACGCCGTTCATAACGGTATTGTACGTTCTCTCTAAAGTGTACTCGATACCAGTTTTCTTCAACGCGCGGAGAAATGCGTCCTGCTCGGAGGCGATCTTTGACGCCGCCTGCTCCCCCGACCAAGAAGACAAATATTCGTTTATATCCGCGCTGCCTGCGCGCTGTACCAACGTATCACCTTTCAACGTGACCATGACCGTACGAGTCTCGTATTTGGGCGCAGACGCCGCCTTTACAGAAGAATTAAGATACTGCTCTCTAAGAGCCGACGTGTCAAATTCCCCCGTCACGTTCTTGAACGTAGCGTTTGCCATCGTGACCGAGCCGCCAACCGTACTACCGTCTGCGCTCGTCAAACTGCGTTCGATCGCCAAAGACGATACCATCATAACGGACAACGCTCCGCAAAGAATACGTTTTAATGATTTTTTCATAGAGCCTCCCGAACCTTGCTCGGTTCTTCTTTTGATAATGCAACGGATACGGCGGTTTCTTCCTCTTTCGACTGTCCCACAGTCTTTCCCCTCTTTTTTCGCACAATATCCCTATTTTTCCATTCTATTCTATTGTATACTTATTTCATACTTTTGTCAAGGCTTTTTCTCACATATGCGCGCACTATATATATTTTTTCACAAATGTTTCATTCTGCGACCAGCCCGAATAGGGCATAAAAAAAACGGCAACCGCGCCGTTTTTTTGTTATAAATGCTTTTATTCGATTTCCGCGACAAGCTTTGCCAGCTGTTCATTGATCGCACGCATTTTTTCGGGTAGAACCTTGACAATTTTTCTATCGTACGTCACAAACCCATTGATCTCCTCTTCCACATCGGAAACCTGCGTGTAAATACACCCGCACAACCCTTTTTTAATCAGCGGCGCTAATTGCTTCAAATACAGTTTTTCGAGGGCTTGGTACAGACTTTCTTCCGTCTTGAATTTCTTATACCCGAACTCTTTATCCTCCGCAAACACGTGTCCGTCTATCTTCATGGAATATCCCCCGAACTCACTCAGCACCACAGGACGGGGGTCCTTGGGAACACGCAGTCTCGTATAATAGGTATGCAGACTTTTCAGCTCCGTTTTCTCCACCCCTTGATCATGCCAACCGCTGACCGAATCTATGATACGGGTATTGTCTTTTTGACGGACAAACTCAGTCACCTGTGCCGAATCAAACTGTCCCCACCCCTCATTGAAAGGCACCCATACGCCGATACTCACGCAGTTGTAAAGCTGATCCAAAGTTTCCTCCGCTTCTCGCATGAACGCGTACCTGCCCCCCTCGTTTTCTCTTGCGAAGTAGGCATAATCATCATCGCGGTGATGAAAACCAAGGAAGGGAAACGCCGCGATATGGGTAAATTTATATTCGCCGCCGCCGTTGACAAAATCCTGCCAAACAACAAGCCCCAACCGATCGCAATGATAATACCAACGCATCGGTTCTATCTTGATATGCTTTCTGACTGCATTGAACCCCATTTCTTTTAAGAGCGTCAGTTCGTCCACAGCCGCCTCGTCCGACGGATAGGTCAACAAACCGTCCGACCAGTAACCTTGATCGAGTACGCCGTTAAAAAAGTACGGTTTTCCGTTTAAGGTAAGACGGGCGATTCCGCTTTTGTCTTTCGCCCTTCCAAACGAACGTACCCCGAAATAGGAATATACTTCATCCCCCGAAGAATGCCGAAGAACAAAATCGTATAAATACGGCTCTTCAGGCGACCAAAGACGAAAATCGTAAGCAAGGGTAATTTCACCGATAAAGCGTTCCTTGATAATTTCCTTTCCGCCGTCGAAAACGACAATCTCTATCTCCTCATTATTTTCCACGCGGATATTCACCGTCTTTTCCGCGGCGTTCGGCTTTATGAAAAACTTTCCAATATGCTTCAGTGGCATAAATTCTAACCAAACGGTCTGCCAAATGCCGCTGTGAGGGGTGTACCAGATACCACCCCTTTTATCGCTTTGTTTTCCGCGAGAACTGCCGTCCCGCGTACCCTCGTCTTTACAAATCACAGTCAGGCTGTTTTCGCCCGCTTTTACTTTGGACGTGACGTCCACCGCAAACGCCGTATAGCCACCGTGGTGTCTCCCTACCGTCTCTCCATTGACGAGAACTTCCGCATCGCAATCCACTCCGCCAAAATGCAGTTTTATCCGCCCGCCTATATGGGTTTCATCCAAAACAACCGTGCGCTTGTAAACAAGCTTTTCACCCGACTGTAACACAAACCCCTCCTCGATACCGCTGTTGAGCGTTTCGGGAGAAAAGGGTACGATAATCTTACTTTCATAGCTTGTATTCCCCTGCGCGTCCTGCTTACAAAATGCCCATTCGCCGTTAAGACACAGCCAGTTTTTGCGCATTGATTGCGGACATGGGTGCTCGCTATGAGGAATTTCCCCGATTTTATAGTTGGTTCTTAATTGCATTCTTCCACCTCTTGTGTCTCCACGGTTGCGCACACTTTTTCTCTAAATTTGATAAGCAATGGAATCAAAGCAAACATGAGCGCCGCCGCAATCGCGCCAGCCAAGAAAATCCCTGGTGCAGGGATATACTGCGTCGTCATGACGTCCGCACTGCTCATATCAGGCAAAGGGATCGCCGCCGCCTTATTGATTGCATTCCCGATCATAGGTCCAAGCAGCATGGGCAATAAAACGCTGAAGATCATACGTACGCCCTGCAATTTTCCCGCATCGCTTTGCGGCGTATAATCGCGCACCAATGCACCGCACAAAGCGGAGATCAATATGTAACCCGTAATCATAACAAAACCTGCCAACCCAAACACCAAAAGCGTCGCCGTTTTTCCTTCGAAATGCGCAAAATACATCCCTGCAAGCCCGACCGCAAATACCGCCGCCGCAGGATAGAGCAGCTTTGCCTTATCCAAACGGTCGGTTACCCCCGCCAAAAGGAGGTTGATAATCGCCCCGACAATAATCGCTGCACCGAATACAACGCTGTATTCTACTGTTGTAAACCCAAGATACGTCTTCATATAAATGATCATATAGGGCATGAAAATCTGGCACGCAATCCCATATACACCCATAATACACAGACTGAGATACAACGTGGGATTGCCTTTGATAACGCTCGGTTTAAATCCGTAAACAATATCTTTAAGCGTGCCTTTCTTCTCTAAGGTAGGACTGTCCTTAATAATAAATACGCCCGCCAAACCGCAAGCGGTGATCACAATTCCGAGCAGAATAAATAAGAGTTTATACCCCATCACCTCGACCAATATACCAAAGCCGCCTGCCACAATCAGCATAGCAACAAGCGGAAGCACTGCCAAAGCGCCCTCTACTTTTCCGCGGAAAGATTCTTCCGTGTTATCCGTCACCCATGCGTTAAACGCAGCGTCGTTCGCGGTAGACCCGAATAAAGTCATGACACAGTCCCCCACGACAACCAAAACAAGCGCGATAGAAACCGCTTTCGCAGACGTTGTATTGAATATCTTCGCCATACTTTCGGGCGAAATCATTCCAAACAGTGCTACCGTCACTCCCCAGATCAAATATCCGTAGGAGATAAAACTGCGCCTGTTTCCCGATTTATCGGACAACGTACCTGCCACCAACGTCGTCACCGTTGCAGCGATCCCTGACAATTGCACCATTAAAGTCACTACGTCCAGATCAGGCGCAATCGTTTCGAACACAAAAAGATTGAAATACATATTCTCTACCGACCAGGCAATTTGCCCGATCAAGCCAAACAAAACGAGTATCCACCAGTTTTGCTTTCCAAATGACGTCTTTCGTATCGTTTGCATATATCCCTCCTTAACTACCCAATCATTATATCATACTTTTTTGATATTGTACATACTTTTTAGGAAAAAACAGCTACCTTTCTAGGTAGCTGTTTCGTTTTAATCCTCTTTTTTCTTAAACAATGCCACACTTGCCCCCAAAACCACACAGCCAAAGGAAGCAAACGTTATCGTACCGTCACACCCTGTATCCTCGGAAGAATCAGTAGAGTCTGCAGAATCAGCGGAATCCTCCTCCAAATTATCCTCTTCCTCGCCATCTCCGCTGTCAGCGGAAACATCGCCGAAAGCATCGGAAGAATCCGTTTCATCTTCCCCATCCGTATCTTCCTTGGACGACGAATCTCCAGGTTCATCGGGAGTTACTTCGGGTTCGTCGGGTTTCACCTCGGGCTCGTCGGGAGTTACCTCGGGTTCGTCGGGTTTCACCTCAGGCTCGTCGGGCGTTACCTCGGGTTCATCGGGCGTTACCTCAGGTTCGTCGGGCGTTACCTCGGGCTCGTCGGGCGTTACCTCGGGCTCGTCGGGCGTTACCTCGGGTTCATCGGGCTCTACCTCAGG
>SVIT01000010.1 GCA_015069365.1 Clostridiales bacterium
AAGGCAACGCCTTGCGCAATCACCGCCAAAGGCGGTGATTGCGCAAGGCGTTGCCTTGCTTCTTGGGGTCCGTTTTGCGCTATCGCGCAACCGCTGACGCGGAGTCGTAAAGGCTCTGCCTTTACAATCCGCAAGGGACCACGTCCCTTGACCCTTAACACTTGTTACCTATTCACCCTTCCCAGCAAGGAACCACGTTCCTTGACCCTGGGTAGGGGTCTATAAATAATATGCGCAAAGCCCGTGAGAGGTTTTGCGCATGACTTTCTTTGTAGCGTCCCGAAGAGGTTTATCTTCTGATAAAGACTCTGTCGATTAATCCGTAATTACGCGCTTCTTCCGCGGACATGTAGTTGTCTCTGTCCGTGTCGCGTTCGATCGTCATAAGATCTTTGCCCGTGTTCTCGGACAAGATACGGTTCAGCTTCGCTTTCGTACGCAAAATGTGCTCCGCTTGGATCTTGATATCGCTTGCTTGACCCTGCGCGCCGCCAAGAGGTTGGTGGATCATAATCTCGGAGTTGGGCAACGCATATCTCTTGCCTTTCGCCCCGCTCGATAATAAGAACGCACCCATGGACGCAGCTAACCCGATACAGATCGTGGATACGTCACACTTTATATAGTTCATCGTGTCGTAAATCGCCATGCCCGCCGATACCGAACCGCCAGGGGAGTTGATATATAAGCTGATATCCTTCGTCGGGTCTTTCCCTTCCAAATAAATCAGCTGCGCAACAACCGTGTTCGCAACAGCGTCGTTGATTTCACCGCTTAAAAATATAATTCTGTCGTCTAATAGACGGGAATATAAATCATACGTGCGCTCGCCAGACGAGGTGCGCTCTACAACGTAGGGGATTAAAACGTTCTTTTCCATAATGCTCCGTTCCTTATCCTAAAAACCGTCCGCGCTGCCTTTTCTCGGAGCGCGGAGGTCTGATTTTTGATTAGTCTTCTTTATACATTTCGTTGTTTGCTTTCAAGAAATCAAACAACTTCGTGATGATGATATCGCTGCTGATATAGTCGAACTGACGAGGATCCATGTTCTTCTTGTATTCTTCCGTTTCCTTACCAACGGATGCAGCCTGTTCCGCAACTTTCGCGTTAACTTCTTCCTCGGTCGCTTCGATATTTTCTTCCTTGATGATTTGGGAGATGATGAGCTGATGAAGAACGTTCTTCTTCGCCTGTTCTTCATAGTTCTTCTTGAAGTCAGCAAGCGTAATCTTCAAGAAATCAAGATAGTCTTGCAATTTAAGACCCTGATACATCAACTGATATTCGAATTTCTGAACAAGACTGTCGATTTCTCTGTCGATCATTGCGAAAGGAATTTCCGCTTCGGTATTCGCTGCGATCGCTTCGAGAATGCTGTTTTCCGTAGCGTCGTTTGCTCTCTTATCAGCCTGCTTTTGCAATCTTTCTTTTGCCTTTGCCTTGTAAGCTTCTACCGTTTCGCTGCCCGTTGCTTCTTTGATGAATTCGTCGGTGAGTTCGGGCAATTCTTTTGCCTGAATACCGTTGAGTTTCACTGCAAATACAGCCGCCTTGCCCTTCAAAGCTTCCGCCTGGTAGTTTTCGGGGAAAGTAACGTTAACGTCCTTCGTTTCGCCGATGTTCATACCGATAACCTGATCTTCGAAACCGGGAATGAACTGACCGCTGCCGAGCGTAAGATCAAAACCTTCCGCTTCGCCGCCTTCAAACTTAACGCCGTCAACCGTACCGACAAAGTCGATGTTTACGATATCGCCGTTGACAGCCGCTCTGTCTTCCACAGCAACTTTGCGTGCGTTTCTATCCAGTACGCGGTTAACTTCTGCGTTGATTTCTTCGTCGTTAACATTATACGCATACTCTTTGATTTTAATACCCTTGTAAGAGGAAATTTTTACCTCGGGCTTCACGGGAACAACCGCAACCATCGTTACGCCGTCGTCTTCCAATTTTTCAACCGATACTTCGGGTTCGCCGACAACCGTATATTTCTTTGCGTCTTTCTCAAGGATCGTGCCATAGCTTTCCGAGAAAAGGAGGTTGAGCGCGTCTTCGTAGAATACCCCTTTGCCGTATGCATGTTCGATTACGTTCTTGGGTGCTTTACCCTTGCGGAAACCGTTTACCGCAAATCTGCCTCTCAACTTCAAATACGCTTTCTGTTGCGCGTCTTTCCATTCTTCACCGTCAAATTTGATGGTGATTTTTACCGTGCTTTTTTCTGCCGCTTTGGTAGTGTACTTCATAATCTAAATTTCTCCTAAACATCAATAAATTGATTTTTTATTTTTTCTTTTTTTTACGCGTTTTTCTCCACAACCTACGGTTGTCTTTCAAACACCTACATATTTTAACACATTTATAAAAGAAAATAAAGCGTTTTTACGTCGATTTTATTTACAATTTGCGTTTTTTGCGGTATAATTTAAGGAGATTACGCGGTTTTTTCGCAATCCGATTGCAAGATTGCAAACCCGTCGCCGCGAAAGGAGGGACTGTCCAATATGCCTCAGGACGCTTTTCATATACGCCGATTGACAAAAGAGCTGGATTCCCTGCTTGTTCACGGGAAAATCAACCGTATTTCTCAGGTCAATAAAGACGAGCTCACCTTTATTATATACACAGGAAAATCGACTGTTAAACTCATTCTGAGCGCAAATGCGTCAAATGCGCGCGTTTGTTTATCTTTAACGGAGAAAGAACCTGCGCCCGTCGCGCCGAATTTTTGCATGCTGCTTCGCAAACACCTGCAAAACGCAGAAATTTTATCCGTGCGCCAGCATGATTTTGAACGTATCGTGGAGATAGAATTGCACTGCACCACCGATTTTTCTCACAGCACGCGCGTGTTGCATTGCGAGCTGATGGGGAAATATTCTAACGTGATTTTGACGGAAAACGGAGTGATTTTGGGCGCGCTGAAAACCACGGCGTTAGAGAACGATTCTCACCGAGTTTTGCTGGCAGGAGCAAAATATCTCTACCCCGCTCCGCAGGATAAAATATCGCCTTTCGATGGGGCAGGTATGCGTTCACGGCTGAAAAACTACCTTGTCAACCACAATGAAAACCTGGATACGGAGGGGCTTTCTCTCTTTCTTTTTGAAAACGTTTTCGGGCTGGCTTTACCCACGGCGAGAGAAATTATCAAACGCGCTGTAGAAGAAAACGGCTCTTTAAAAGCGTTGTTTTTGGAAGACGCGCCAAAACCGCTTTGGTCGTTCGTAGGAGATTTTTGCGAAAACGAACCGTGCGAACCCTGCTTGAAAATAGAGAACGGGAAAACGGTGGATTTCTTCGCGTTCCCTGTGGAAAACGGCGTTCCCTATCCATCGCTCTGTAAGGCGGAAGACGATTTTTTCACCGCAAGGGAAACAAAAAAGGGCTTTGAGGACAAGAAACGGAAACTGGAAAACACCGTCCGTGCGTTGAAGAAGAAACAGACAAAAAAATTGCAGGAGACTTTGGAGCGGTTAAAGGACGCGGAAAAAGCGGAAGAATACCGCGTCAAAGGGGAGCTTTTGACAGCTAATCTTTACCGAGTGGAAAAGGGTGCAAAAGAGGTAGAACTGGAAAACTGGTACTCGGAAAATTGCGAGAAAATCCGCATTTCTCTCGATACGGCGTTATCCCCTGCGAAAAACGCGCAGAAATTCTTTAAGACCTATAATAAGTATAAACGTGCGAAAGAAATCCTCACCCCCATGCTCAAAACCGAACAAGAGGATATTGATTATACCGACAGCGTTCTCGCCTCAATCGGCGGTGCGGAAAACGAAATTGACCTTAAAGAAATCGAGACAGAATTAATTTTAATGGGACTTATACGCGCCCCGAAAGAACGGGTCGGCGGTAAAAAGAAAGAGGCGGAAATCCCCTTTAGAGAATACGAACACGACGGCAAAAAAATCTACGTGGGGAGAAACAATCTTCAAAACGATAGACTGCTGCGGTTTTCCTCTCCTAACGATATTTGGCTGCATACGCAAAAATACCATTCTTCTCACGTAATTATCGTCACAGATGGGGGGCAGGTACGCGATGAAACGATTTTATTCGCCGCGGAACTTTGCGCGTATTTCTCCGACGGACGGGAAAGCGACAAAATCCCCGTGGATTATTGCAAGAGAAAATTCGTTAAAAAACCGAATAAGAGTAAGGCAGGTTTTGTTGTATACACCGATTATAAAACGGTACTGGTAAAACCCAATCCGCATAAAATATAAGGGACTGAAAATCAGTCCCTTTTTTCTTATAAAAATGTTTTCCATCTTTCCTCAAATTCTTCTTCTTTTTTAATCATTTCATCAAGCAAAGAACGGATACGTTCGTCCCCGTCTGGAGAAATATCGCCTACCGTCGTGCGCAGCGCACTGATCCCCATAACCGTGCCCTGCAACATCATATCCGCGATATGCGAGCGGGAGTTATTCGTCATCGTACTCATCTTGATCGACCCCCACATCATCACTTTTTTCATAGGGTTCGGCTCTTTTAATTCCAGACCCATATCCCTTGCAAGCATCGACGCGCGCGACGAAAAATGTTCGTATGCCTCATGCTGCGCATGCAGCTCCTGCTTGATTTCCTCGTCGTTGCCTACTTCAGGCAAGATATCCGAAATTGAAGTGAGCGCAAGCTGTGCGTTTCGATAGATTTCTGCCAAAGCCTCTTCCATCTGTTTATGTGCGTTTTTTTCCATGTTTTACCCCTCCTTTTTTAATAGTGTTTTCTCTTTTCGCTCTTTATATGCCTTTTTCCGTAAAAAAAGTAAAAAATATAATTTTTTCTGCAAAAACGCTTGACGGAGTTCTTTTTTTTGTGTTATAGTAATAGTCGAGCCGATAGAAACGGGCTTTTTTAAGTCAGCATTTTTTTGTAAAATGTTGCGCCTTGGATATTCTTCGAGACTGGAAAGAGGAGGTAAAAAACTTATGTACGCTATTATCGATAACGGAAACAAGCAGTATAAGGTTGCGGAAGGCGACGTTGTAAAGGTTGAAAAACTTGCAGCAGCGGAAGGCGAAACCGTATCTTTCAAAGTACTGATGGTTGCCGATGAAAACGGTATCAAAACGGGCGCTGAAGTAGAATCCGCAAAAGTTACCGCTACCGTTCTTAAGCAGGACAAGGCGAAGAAAATCATCGTCTTCAAGTATAAAGCAAAGAAGAACGAGCGTAAAAAGCAGGGTCACAGACAGCCTTTCACCGCAGTAAAAGTTGAAAAAATCGAACTCTAATCGGTTCTTTTATTGCAATCGCCTTATTAAAGGGCAGAAAAATTAGAAATTAAGGAGAAATAAAGATGATTTTTATCAGTTTATTCGCTCATAAGAAAGGTACCGGCTCTTCCCACAACGGTAGAGACAGCGAAGCGAAACGTCTTGGCACGAAGCGCAGCGACGGCCAGTCGGTTCTTGCAGGTAACATCCTTGTTCGTCAGAGAGGTACTAAAATCCATCCCGGCACGAACGTTGGTATCGGTAAGGACGATACGTTGTTCGCACTCGTTGACGGCGTAGTTCGGTATGAAAGAATGGGCAAAGACAAGAAAAAAGCAAGCGTTTATCCCAACGCGTAAACACAAACATAAAACCAACTGATTTTCGGTTGGTTTTTTAATTTCCCTATACCATGTACGAGTTGAAATAGAAAAAGCGACGTTTTTACGTCGCCTTTTTTTATTCTTCAATATCCTCGTCTTCTTCTTCTTTTTCAGGTTTGTTCGGCTTTTTAAAACGGATATCTTCCACGGGATAATCCTTATAGATCCAACCGCCGTTTTTATCGTCGATTTTTACTTTGACTTCCATCTTCAACATATTAACCGATGCAACAATCGCTTTTCCTTCGGGCGTACCTACCTCCGAACCGATTTTCGGCATCTTCTTGCTTGCCTCTGCATAATAATCGTTTTCGTAACTAAGACAGCACATCAATCTTCCGCAAAGCCCGCTGATTTTTCCAGGATTTAAGGACAAGCCCTGCGTTTTCGCCATTTTCACGCTCACTTTTTTAAACTCAGGCATATTTCCTGCGCAGCAGCATACTCTTCCGCAAGGAGCAAGCCCGCCAAGATATTTTGTTTCGTCGCGCGTACCTACCTGACGCAATTCGATACGGTTATGGAACGCGGTGGCAAGATCTTTGACCAGCTCTCTAAAATCCACTCTGCTTGCAGAAGTGAAATAGAAAATAATTTTACTGCCGTCAAAAGCGTATTCGCAATCGACCAGTTTCATTTCCAGACCGTGTTTGATGATTTTATCTCTGCAAGTCTGCATCGCCTGCGGTTTCTTCTCCTGACAAGCCTCATAAAAAGAGGTGTCCTTTTCCGTCGCGATACGAATAATCGGTTTTAACGGAGCAACAATCTCGTCGTCCGTCACCTCGCGTTCTGGATAAGCGACCCAGGCATATTCTAACCCTCTTGCCGTCTCAACGACAACGGGCATATTTCTTTCATATACGTCTCCTTTTTTCGGAGAAAAATAATACAGCTTTCCGCCGTTTTTAAATTTAATTCCTACTACTTTCGTCATATTTTTTCTTTCCTTATTTTTTCGCGCGAATGTTCGCCATGCAAATTTCAATACACTGAGGGAAAACAGCATTGAATTGCACCTGTAATTCCGCTTTTGAAATCGCCGTCTGCGCATACAACAGCGCGTCCAAAGAATACTTTTGCGCGACCTCGTTTAATTTCTCTTTTTCCGAACTTAATAAAATAGATTTTTCCAATCCCTTGCCCGATTTTATCAACAGCGCGTCCCTAAAAATCAACCGAAGCAGGGACAAGAGTTCTTTTTTATATTTCGTTTCGCCGATATTTTTAACCGCGAGAGGAAATCTCGACGTCTCGCAAAGACAAAGCATAAAAGCGCTTTCCGACAGCGTTTTATAATAACCGCCCTCTAAAATGTTTTGCGCTTCACCGACAATACCGCCCGAAGTCGCTGCGCAAAGAGCCAAGGTATCCTTGTCGTATTTTTTTCCGTATATCCGCACGAGTGTTTCCGTCACGGCTTTCACGTCAAAGGGCAGTATCTCTAATTTTTTCGTTCTTGATAGAACGGTGGGGAGAATGGAAAACGCCGACGTTGCACCAAGCAAGAACACAACCCCTTTAGGCGGTTCTTCCAACAGTTTTAACAGTTTATTTTGCGTCTGCGTATTCGCCTCGGAAAAATCACCCAAAACGAACACCTTTTTATTTCCCTCGATAGGGCTTAAAAGACTTTCTTCCCGTATTTTTTCCGCGTCGTCAACCGTCAGTTTTTTTCCGTCCTCTGGATAAAAAAGACAATCGGCAAAATTTCCTTCTTCAATCAATTTTTTCGCCCGTTCGCCGTTTTCATCACCCTCTTGGAAACCGAATAATTCCGTCGCGAATATTTTTAACGCTTTTTTAAGATTGCGCCCGTCGTTGAACAGTAATAGATAGGCATGCGAAAGATTATTTTCTTCGCTTTCACGTTGTATAAGGCGATACGCCTGCGTTTCTTTTAATAACCTATCCATTTTCGTCCCTTTTAAACTTCACTTTTTCTATTATAGCATAAAAATATAAAATAATCAACCGTTATTGAGAGTATTTTCAACGCGTACACGGTATGCTTATTTTATTTTCATCTCGTACCTGCCTACCTCGTTTATAATACCTGCAAAACGAAAAATTTCAGATACTGCGTTTCCTCTTCGTTTACTAAAGAAGGATGATCGGGCGCCTGCATCTTCATCTCTGCAACGCGCACTCTTCTTCCGCTTTCCTTTGCTGCGTCGGAGAGCATCTTTTCAAATAGAGGAAGGGTCATATAATGGGAACAAGAGCAGGTCGCCAAAAAGCCGCCGCTTTTTACCAGTTTTATTCCCAAAACGTTGATATCCTTATACCCTCTGTAAGCGTCCTTTACCTCGCTGGCGCTCTTACAAAACGCAGGAGGGTCTAAAACAACCAAATCGTATTTTTCACCCGCAGATTTTTTCTCGCGGAGCAGCTCGAAAACGTCTGCCTTTTCCGTCTTAATATTCTCCAACCCGTTAAGGGAAGCATTTCTCATAACGTTGTCGAGCGCAAGCGGAGAAACATCCACCGCAGTGACCTCTTTCGCTGTTAAAGCCGCGTTTAAGGAGAACCCGCCGCTGTTGCAAAAACAATCCAAAACCCGACCGTCTTTGGCATATCTTCTAATGGAAAATCTGTTTTCTTTCTGGTCTAAAAAGTATCCCGTTTTTTGCCCGTTTTTCACGTCCACGGACATCTTTAAACCATTCTCCTCAATGATGACTTCATCGGGAACTTCTCCGTATAAAAGCCCTTTTTCCAAAGGTAAACCTTCCTTTGTACGAACGGCAACGTCGCTGCGTTCATAGATACCTTTTGGCTGAAAGAGGCGTACCATGTCCGCGATGATTTGTTTTTTACGCTGGTGAATCCCCAACGAAAGGCACTGTATTACGAGGATATCCGCATACTTGTCAATGATAAGCGCAGGCAGGTTATCTGCCTCCCCGAACACCACTCGGCAACAGTTTTCGTAGCCTAATCTTTTTCTATACTCCCACGCTTCTTTAATGCGGTTATAATAAAAATCTCCATCGTCCGTTTCGTCTTTTCTAATAAAAATGCGGACCAGAATTTTCGACGCGTGGTTGATATATCCTTTCCCGATAAAACGTCCGTCGAACGAGCAAACGGTGCAAAGGGCGCCGTTTTTATCCTTACCCTCGATGCGAGCCACTTCGTTGGCGTACACCCAGCTATGTCCTGCGATCAAACGCTTTTCTTCATTCTTTTTTAAATACACTGTATAAGCCATGATTTTTTCCTCTTTTTCAGTATAGCATATTTTCCCGAAAAAGTAAAGAAGGTGATAAGATAATTTCCTTAGAAAAATTGACAAAGATAAAAAGCTATGGTATAATAAAAATACCATGAAACAGTTGGAAATTTCTTTGAAAAACGGAGAGGAAAACTCCCTTGAATACAAGAGCTGTGCTTTTACCGGGCATCGGGATTTAGGCGAGGATTTTTCTCCATCGAAAATGAAAAAAATAATCAAACAAGCGATTAAAAGCGGGATAGAAACCTTTTACTGCGGTATGGCGATGGGTTTTGATCTGTTGGCTGGCGAATACGTTGCGAAACATAAAAAGAGCAATCCTCAGCTCCGTTTAATCGCCTGTATTCCCTGCTACGGTCAGGAAAAATATTTCTCGGATAAAGATAAAAAGCGTTACGTTGCGTTATTGAAAAAATCAGATGAAAAGGTCGTGCTTGCGGAACATTATTTCAACGGCTGTATGCAGATACGCGACAAGTACATGGCAGAGCGCGCGGATATTTTGATCGCTTATTGTCACAAAGACAAGGGCGGCGCGGCTTATACGGTAAAAACCTTTCAAAAAATAAAACCCAACAACCCAGTCTGGTTTATATAACCAAAGGCAAAGGGACAAGGGACGCGGTCCCTTGTCGGGGAGACTGAGGGGCGGAGAGCCCCTCGCAAAGAGGGTACTCCCATAAGCAACTGAAAGTTGCGTCATAATTATACACCGCAAAGCGGTGCAAAACCGCCAAAGGCGGTAATTACGCAAGCTTTGCTTGCTTTTGTTGGTTCCGTTATTGCGCTCTCGCGCAACCGCTGACGCGGGGTCGCAAAGGCTCTGCCTTTACAATCCGCAAGGGACTATGCCCCTTGACCCCTTACAGGACTTTATCAGGGTCCTATGATATTATTATATTTATATATTATTATATAAGTAGTAGTATTAGTAGGGTCATGTGGAAAAGTGGACAACCTCATTTTTTGCCCTTTTTCGACATAGAATTAAAGGCTTTCACCGTTTTTTAATACTGTGGACAACCTCTTTTTTTCTGTGGATTAAATTGTGTATATTTTGTGGATATGTGGACAATCCCTAAAAACAACAAAAAAACGTTTTGTATATTTATGCGAAAATATTGAATATTTACCAAATATAGGAAATTATCCACAAGATCTTTACACATGTGGATAACTTTATCAACAACGCGGTGCAGAACTTTATTAATTAAGGAATAAAATATGAATATTGAAAAGCTGTTTAACGAGGAAATAACGGGTGTTTACAAGGATCGTTTTGAGGCGTACAGAGGGTTGATTTTGGAATATAACCAAAGGTACAATTTAACGACGATTTTGGAAGAAAAAGACATGTATTATAAGCATTTTTTGGATAGTGCGGCTGGTGCTGAACTGTTCAAGAAAAACGGGAAAGTAGCGGAGATAGGCTCGGGGGCTGGGTTCCCCTCGATTCCGTTGAAGATACTCCGTGACGATCTTACGTTCGACCTCTTTGAAAGCGTTGGGAAAAAATGTGAATTTTTACACGCGGTTGTGGATAAACTCGGTTTAAAAGGAGTGCATATTTATAACATTCGTGCAGAGGATGCGGCGCGGGATAAAAAATACCGTGAGCAGTACGATCATACGACTGCGAGAGCGGTAGCCAGAATGAATACTTTGAGTGAATACTGTTTACCGTTTGTGAAAGTAGGCGGCAGTTTCATAGCATACAAGAGTGCTGAAGAGCAAGAGATTAAGGAAGCGGAGAGTGCGTACAAGGCATTAGGCGGAAAGTGTGAAAAAATAACTCCGTATTCGTTGCCTGAGGGGTATGGTGATAGAGTATTAGCGGTGATTAAAAAAACGCAGGCAACGCCTACGCGGTACCCCCGCGGTCAAGGCAAAGAACGCAAACAACCCCTGTAAAGGGTCAAGGGACTATGCCCCTTGACCCCATGACAGAAAGTATTTTGGAGAAAATTATGAAATTCGTATTCGTCGATAAAGAGAATATCTGTACTTATCATGACGGAAAAACCGTTAAAGCGGAAAGCACGTATATCACCAACTATAGAGAAAATTCCAAACGCGAGCAAAAGAACCGCGAGTGGAAACAAAAGAGCGATATGATGCTGTACGACGATTTTTACGGAATGAGAAACGAACGGGTCGTCGCGCAGATAAATTCCGTCTCCCCTACCTTGGAAGAAAATAAATGCCTCTATACTTTTTCCGTCAATGAAACTTCAGGAATTTATTATAAATATTTCGACGGCGAGAAGAATACCGAAGCGCATTTTTTATCCTCGAACGAGTATATTTTCAAAGACGTTACCATCAATTCCAAAGGCGAGATTACAGGCACGGTGCAAAAGGATTTTCTTTCTTCGGATATTGCCGTATTCTCCAAGAACGGCGGGGATTATAAATGCGTGACGGGGGGAGATAGCAAAGACGAAAATCCATTTTCGGACGGAAACGGAAATATTTGGTTTAATTCCTATGGAATAGGCAGGGACGTGAATAACGAGTTCGTCAAATACGGCTGTTCGGAAATTTTAAAACTGGATACGGCAAGAATGGAAATAGAAACTATCCTCTCTTCCGAAAAATATTCCTACGTAAAACCGATTGTCGATAAAAACGGCGATCTGTACTGTATCAGAACTCTCGGCGAGGAAAAGGAAAAACAAAATGTGTTCTTGCAAGTGCTCTTGATCCCAGTCCGTATCGTTCAGGCATTGATAGGGTTTGTGTCTATGTTCGTTACCATTTTCGCTGGCAAACCTTTGGTGGAAGGCAAAGGTAAAACCAGGAGCGGTAACGGCGCGGCAAAACACGCCGACGGAAAACAGATTTTTATCAACAATCACCTTTTGAACGTCGAACAGGAAATGAAACGGAATAAAAAGACCGCAGACAGCGGTTTTATCCCCCACGGCTGGAAACTTATCAAAATAAAACCCGCTTCAGAGGATTTTTCCGTGAATTATAATGCGGAAACGGCGGAAGAAATCGCAAGCGGAGTTGCGGATTTTGCACTCACGGAAGAAAACGGTCAAAAAATAGTTTTGTATACCAACGGAAAACATATATTCTCAGTGGTTTTGGACGGTGAGAAAAAGAGAAAAAAACTGGTCAATACCGATTTTTGTGTAAAACTTGGGGTGCTTTCGGTTACGGAAGAAGAAAAAACCGCAAAGCAAAACGAAGAAGATATCTTTTTCAACGGACTTTAATCATTAAAAGTGGAGAAAGGGCGTACAAAGCGCCCTTTTTTGCTTGCAAAAAAAAGGAGAATATGGTAAAATTAAAGGGATAAAAAACAAGTGCTTAATCTGTAAGATTAAATAAGGAGAAAAAATTATGAAATTTGTATGCGACGGTATGATCTTATCGGATGCGGCTTTGACGGTAAGCAAGGCTTGCGCGGTCAAGACGATCACCCCGATTTTGGAATGTATCAAATTGCATGCGGAAAACGACGGTTTGACGCTGACGGCGTACGACGGTGAAATTTCCATTGAAAAGAAAATTTTGGCGGAAGTCCTCGAAGAAGGCGAATGCTGTATCAACGGTAAAACGTTTGCCGATTTCGTTGGTAAAATTTCCGCGTTTGAGGTAGTGATTACGTCCGTGGATAACGGAGTTTCCATTCGCTATGCGGATAGCGAATCCTTTATGCAGGCGCTCCCCTCTACCGATTTTCCCCGTTTTGGCGACCGCTCGACGGAAGGTAAAAATTATTTCGAATGTAAAGAATCCGCACTGAAAAATTTGATTGCGAAAACGGTATTTTGTTGCGCGACCGACGAAAGCAGACCTATTTTGAAAGGCTGTCTTTTGGAAGCAAAGGACGGCGCTCTTTCCGCGACTGCGCTCGACGGGTTTAGAATGGCGTACTCTTTCTGCGAAGCAGGCGAAGGCAGCGGTCAAATGAAGCTCGTTTGTCCCGCTCGTACCTTGACGGAAATTTCCCGTATGTTGGACAGCGACGACGATCTGAAAATCTACGCGGATAAAAATATGCTCTCCGTAGCGGTGCAGGACACGGTGATCACTTCTCGTCTTTACGCAGGCGAATTTGTAAGAAAGGAAAACATCTTCCCCATCGCGTTCACGACGAAAGTGACGGTAAAACGCGCGGAATTGATTGAAAGCGTAGAACGCGCGTCCGTTTTGATAAGAGGCGACAAAAATAACCTCATCACGTTTGAGATTTCCCTTGGTAAAATTTTAATCACGGCGAATTCGGAAATGGGCAAGGTAGAAGAAACCGTTTCCGCGGATCTTGACGGTAAGGAACTGAAGATTTCCATGAACGGAAAATATTTGCAGGACGCGTTGAAAGCGCTTGACGATGAAAATATCGTAATGTCGTTCAACACGGCGGTTACTCCGTTTACAATCGAAAATGCAGGCGGCGGGAACAACCAGTATCTCGTTTTGCCCGTAAGAACGGGTACGCAGAATTAAAAAAGCGTAAAAAAGAGAGAAAGATTTACGGAAAGAAAAGAAAAATCGGGCAAAATCGCTTGACGGAGTTTAGGATTTTGCGATATAATGAGTTGGTTATTGTGGGGTGAACCGCGATAACGCCCAAAAAACGAAAAAGATAAAAACCAAATACAGGAGAAAGTATTATGAAAAGAACGTATCAACCCAAAAAGAGACAGAGAAGCAAAGTACACGGTTTCCGTAAGAGAATGGCAACGACCGCAGGCAGAAAGGTATTGAAGAGACGCCGCGCTAAGGGTAGAAAGAGATTGACCCACTAATTTTCGGTCGATACTTGAAAAAAAGCGTGAAAAATCATAAACGATAAAGACAATTCCTTTCCTTTTATCCAAAGGAGAGGATTTGCCATTTTTTAAGAGCTCGCTTTTTTTTGTAAAAAACGTTAAAAAAGCATGGAAAAACTGTGAAAAGGAGTCCGCAAGGATGCAATATTTTCGGTTAAAAAAACAGGCGGATTTTCAAAGACTGTTTAACAAGGGAAAGCGAGGGTTTTCCCCTTCTTTGACGGTCGTATACCGCCCGTCGGAAAAACCGTTCATGGGGATTTCCATCGGAAAAAAACACGGAAAGAGCGTACAGAGAAACCGTATCAAACGTCTTCTTCGGGAGGCGTATAGGGCTACCGTGGGCGAGATGAAAGGCGTGTACAGCGTCGTTTTGATCCCCAAGGTCAGTGAAGAATATTCGGTTAAAACGTTCACACGGCATTTACAATGTATCATACGAAAAGAGAAACTTTGAGCGTACCTTTCGTATCGCTTATCACCGAAAATATCCGTTATCTTAAAAGACGGCTGTTTCCGCCTATATTAAAGGCGGTTTGTATGCGTATGATTATACTGTACCAGCGGTATTTGTCCAAGCATACCTGCATGTTTCGGCCGACTTGTTCGCAGTACACTTTAGAGTGTATCAACAATCACGGCGCGGTGATCGGGATACTTTTGGGCGCGTTTCGTATTTTGCGCTGTCACCCGTGGACCAAGGGCGGTTACGATCCTGCTCCCGAGGTGTATTTTAAAAAACGTTGGCTGTTATAGAGCCCTTCCTCCGTTTTCAAAGACGGCGGTCGCACTAAAAAGGAAACTTTATGGAATTATTCAATCTACTGAAAGCAATCCCCGTTTTCGGGCAGACGTTTGACGTATCCCTCAACTGGATAGGTCGGCTTATCAACGGTCTGATTTCGGGTGTAGGCGTCGTAGGCGTAGGGATCATTCTATTCTCTTTGATTTTGAAACTGATCGTATTGCCTTTCGACATTTATCAGCGTATTGCCATGCGTAAGCAAAACATTGCGATGAAAGATCAAAAAGAACGCATGGAAAAATTACAAAAGCAGTACGCAAACGACAAGGAAAAATACAACCAAAAACTCATGGAAATGTACAAGGAAAACGGGATTTCTATGTTCTCCTCTTGCTTGCCCATGATTTTATCCCTTGTCATCTTTATCGTTGCGATCAACGCATTCAACGCGTTCTCGCAATATTCCAACGTACAAAACTATAACCTCATGGTAAACGCGTACAATACGCAGATCCAGAGCTACTGTCCCGATTTAAAAGAGGAGAATATCCGCTTTGAGGGGGATAAAATAATCGTACAGTCCGCAAACGACGAAAACGGCAAGGACGATTATATTTATTACCAGCTCTCCAACCAAAACGGCGAGACGGTGTATTCTGCATACAGCGAAGAAGTCAAAACGTATATCCAAAATTCCAATGTAAAAGAGTATATTTTGGACACGGCGAAGATCAAGGCAGACAGCGCGCTGATGGCGGAGATCACCCCTTTGATCACTGCTGAAGTGACCGAAGAGCAGGCGATGTACGATTATTTTGTCGGCAAGGCGCAGGACGCAGTTGTCGTTGTGTACAAGACGACCGTTTCCGACAACGAACACGCAGGTTTCCTTTGGATTAAGAATATTTGGGTAACGGACGCAAGCTATAAGCACCCCGTTCTTGATTACGCGAGCTTTGAAGCGGAAGCAAAGCGTGAAGAATTCCGCGTTGGCGATGAAAAGGTCGCTTACAGCGATATCGGTTCGTATACGGGCACGCAGGTATATACCGCGGACGCGTATAATTTAATTACGGGCAAACTGACCGCGCAGAAAGAGCAGGCGAACGGTTTCTATATCTTAATCGCCCTTTCCATCGGTACGATTTTGTTACAGCAATTTGTAACCATGCGTTCTCAGAAAGAACAGCAACAGTTCTCGTCGGTAGACGGACAAGGCGCTTCTCAGCAGAAGATGATGCTTGTTGTTATGACGGGTATGTTTGCGATTTTCTCGTTCATGTACAGCTCGGCGTTCTCTATCTACATGATCACGAGCAATATTTTTTCCTTGATTTCTACGTTGATTATCAATAAATGCGTTGACGTAATCATGGCGAAAAAAGAAGCGGCTGCGGCAAGCACGAAGCTTGACAACCGCGGTTTGGCGAGAATCGAAGCGGCTAAAAAAGCAGGTAGAACGTCCGCGCAAAAGAGCCAAGAAAAGAAGGCTGTAAAAGAGGAAAAAACGGACGAAGGCAAGAAGGGCGAGTAAATATTCGTCAACAGCCAGAAGCGACAAAAAACCGCCTAAAAACGGGCGTTAAAGAGAGAATAATATCCCCGCGATAAACGAGAATAAGGGGTGAGGAGTAATATAATGAATTATACGGAATTTACGGGAAAGACGGTCGACGAAGCCATTGAAAACGGCTTGAAAGAGTTGGGTTTGACCGCAGAACAAGCGGATATCCGCGTGTTGGAAGAAGGCAAGAAAAAGTTATTCGGTTCGATCAAGGCACGCGTAGAGATCGCGGCGAAGAGTGAAGCGGAAGAAAAGAAAGTTGTAGCAGATTGTCCTGCAAACGCAACGGACGGTGAAAGAACGGTTGCTTTCTTGGAAGGATTGTTTGAGCTTTTGAATATCACGGCTTGTACGGAGCTTGTTTTCGAGGGCGATAAAGTAGAGATCAACGTAACTGCGGCGAATTCCACGTCGATTATCGGTAAGCACGGTGCGACGTTGGACGCGATCCAGACGTTGGCAGGCGCTGTTGCGAACACGGGCAGAGACGATTACAAGCGTGTTGTGGTAGATTGTGAAAACTATCGTGAAAACCGCGAAACGACCTTGAACAAGCTGGCTGAAAACTTAGCGCAAAAGGCAATCCGTTTGGGCAAGAAGATCAAGCTCGAACCGATGAACCCTTATGAAAGAAGAATTATCCATGCGGCTTTGTCCGAACGTGAGGGTGTATCTACGCAGAGCGAGGGCAAAGAACCCAATCGTTACATTGTGGTAGTACCTGATAACTTAGAAGACCCCGACGCACCTGCATTGCCTGCACGCAACGAAAGAAATAACCGTGACCGTGGCTACAACCGCGGCAGAAACGGCAGAGGCAACGACAGACGCGGCAATGATCGCGGCGGCAGAAACGGTTTCAACAAAAAACCCTACAACCGTGACAGAAAACCCTCTTCGGGCAGCGGAGCAACGGGCGGCACGACGATGAAAGCGTCCAACGATTTCTTCGGTATTTTCCTTGGCAACAGCGGCAACAACGAAGAAAAGTAATCAACATAATAAAACAAACACCCACTCTTAGCGAGCGGGTGTTATTTTTTTTATTCGGTCAAGGGTCAAGGGACGTGGTCCCTTGCAGAGTGCAGAGGCGGCGCCTTTGCGACCCCGCGTCAGCGGTTGCGCGGAAGCGCAAAAAACGGACATAAAAAAGCAAGGCAAAGCCTTGCGTAATTACCGCCTTTGGCGGTTTTACACCGCTTTGCGGTGTATAATTATAACGCAACTTTCAGTTGCTTATGGGAGTACCATTTTTGCGAGGGGCTCTCCGCCCCTCAACCTCCCCGACAAGGGACCACGTCCCTTGACCCTTTGCAGGGGATTGCTCTCGCCATTTGGCGGTTTTACACCGCTTTTCGGTGTATGATTATAACGCAACTTTCAGTTGCTTATGGGAGTACCATTTTTGCGAGGGGCTCTCCGCCCCTCAACCTCCCCGATAAGGGACCACGTCCCTTGACCCTTTATAGGGGTATAGTCACCCCCGTGTAGGGGTCAATTTTCCGTTTCTTCGTCCTCGGCTTCGTCTTCAGATTCGGTCGGCGTGTTCGCAACGTCGATTACCGAACGGAGTTTTGTCAATACGTCTATCTTGCCATAGCCCGTTTCTGAGCTCGTTGCAAGCAGGTTCTTTTCACCTAAATATAAATCCGCCGCAATCGCGCGAAGATGTTCTTTTAATTTCATTCTCGACAACTTGTCCGATTTCGTTAAAACGACCGTGAACGGAAGAATGTGATAATTCAAAAACTGCATCATCTGTACGTCGTCTGCCGTGGGATCGTGTCGGGAATCTACCAGCATAAATACGTGCGCGATCTTTTCTCTGTCCTTGAAAAATGCGTCGAGCGTCTTCGCCCATTTCTCCTTTTCGCCCTTCGAAACACGCGCAAAACCATAGCCAGGAAGATCGGCAAGGATAAACTCCCCAAAATCAAAATAGTTCACAAGCCGCGTTCTTCCAGGTTCACTGCTCGTCTTCGCTAGCTTTTTTCGGTTCGCTAACATGTTAATAAACGAGCTCTTCCCTACGTTCGATTTTCCGCAGACCGCAATCATCGGTTTGTCAGGGGTGATAAACTGATCCGCACGCGCCGCTGACGTAATAAACGTCGCGTTCTTAATCACTACGGGCGCGGGTCTATTTTCTGTGTTTTTTTCTTTCGTCTCGTACATGGTAGCCCCTTTTCTTATTTTTCGTTACAGCGTACACCGTCACGGTTGTTTTCCGTCATCGGGGGTACGGGGGTTGGGATACGCTTTTTTCTCGGGGTTTTGGGCTTTTGCGTAGGTTCTTCTGCGAACGGATTATCGTAACGTTTACCGCCCTCTAAAACGACCTCAAACACTTCGTCAACACTCTTAACGGGCAGGAAACGAACGTCCTTTTTCACTACGTCAGGCAGATCTTCTACGTCGCGCGCATTCCCCTCGGGAATGATTACCGTGGCAATCCCAACACGTCTTGCGGCAAGGGATTTTTCTTTCAAACCGCCGATGGGCAATACCTTTCCGCGAAGACTGATTTCACCCGTCATGGCTATGTCACCGCGAACCGTTCTGCCTGTGAATACGGATAAAATCGCCGTTGCGATCGTGATACCTGCGCTCGGTCCGTCTTTCGGGGTTGCGCCGTCGGGAACGTGCACGTGCAAATCGTACGAGGAGAACTTGTCCGAAGAGATACCGTATTTATCCGCGTGGGCGCGGATATAGGTAAGTGCCGCCATGGCAGATTCTTTCATGACGTCGCCAAGCTTGCCCGTCAATTTTAATTCGCCCTTTCCTGGCATCAACATTGCCTCTACGGTGAGAGTGCTGCCGCCGACTGCCGTCCACGCAAGACCAGTCACCGCGCCAACCTCTTTATCGAAGCGTTCGTCCTCTTTCTTAAAACGGGGAGAACCTAAAAATGAGGGTACCATGTCTGCGTTCACTGTAACAAGAGGCAGGTTTTTGTCGTCTGCATACTGTACCGCAACCTTGCGGCAAAGGGTGCCGATGGTGCGCTCAAGCGTACGTACGCCCGCTTCTCTTGTATATCCCTCAATCGTCGCGCGGACACCGTCTTCCGTAAAGAAAGCGTTGTTGTCCGTCAAGCCGTTTGCCGCGAGTTGTTTGGGGATAAGGTATCTTCTTGCGATCTCCACCTTTTCCTCTTGTGTGTAACCCGACAGTTCGATAATTTCCATTCTGTCGCGCAGGGGCGCGGGAATGGTCTCCAACGAGTTAGCCGTTGTGATAAACATAACCTTGCTTAAATCGTAGGGATATTCGATGTATCTGTCACGGAAGGTGGAATTTTGTTCGGGATCGAGGACTTCTAACAGCGCGCCAGCAGGGTCACCGTGGATATCCGAGGTGATCTTATCAATCTCGTCCAAAAGGAAAACGGGATTGATTGAACCCGCGTTTTTCATACCGTACATGATACGCCCGGGCATTGCGCCGATATAGGTACGGCGGTGGCCGCGGATTTCCGCTTCGTCTTTTACGCCGCCGAGGCTCATGCGGACGAATTTTCTCCCTAAAGCCCTTGCAACCGATTTCGCGATGCTTGTTTTACCTACCCCAGGAGGGCCGACAAAACACAAAATAGGCGCTTTCATGCTCCCCGTTAGCTTCAAAACCGCGAGGTATTCCGTGATACGTTCCTTGATTTTTTCCAAACCATAGTGGTCTTCTTCCAAGACCGCCGTGCAATCCTTAAGGCTCTCTGTGTCCTCGGTTTCTTCCGCCCAAGGCAGCGCGAGGACTTGCTCCAAATACCCCGTAATAACGGTGTATTCGGGGGAGGAGGGTTGCATTTTGCCCATGCGGCCGATTTCTTTCAGACATTTTTCTTCCAGATCGGCAGGCAGGTTTTTCGCAAGCACTTTTTGTCTATATTCGTCCTCTTCCTTTCCGTCATCGCCAAGCTCCGTATGGATCGCTTTCAACTGCTCGCGCAGGAAATATTCCTTTTGGTTTTTGTCAATGCTTTGACGGACAGCCGTGGCGATTTTCTTTTCGATCTTAGAGATTTCCAGCTCATCATTCAAACAGCGTTCGAAAAGCTTTAATCGTTCGATTACTCGTTCTTCTTCAAGAATGGTTTGTTTGATCTCCAGACGGACGCGCATAGCGGATACGACAACGTCCACGTATTCTTCGGGATTGTTGATACGCTCTAATTTTGAAATGGTCTCTTTGGGGAGTTTTCCATCAGCGGTCAAAACGTCTTTAACCAACGCTTTTGCCGTGCGGAAATACGCCTCTTCCAAAATCTCGTCTGCATGTTTGACGGAGATGGGATCGGCAACGCCGTAGAAACAGCCGCTATCCTCACCAAAAGAAACAACGCGCGCTTTTGCGCGGTACAGTCCCTCGCAAAGGACGCGGATTGCGCCGCCCGTAAGCTGCGCTACCTGCTTGATTTTCGCAACACAGCCGACGGTATACAGATCGGATGCGCCGATCTCGTCCTTTTCCGTTTCGCGCTGAGAAATGATAAACACCAGACGGTCGCCGCTGTTCGAAGCGAGATCGATCGCTCTTAAGGTCATTTTTCTTCCTACCTCAAACGATACGTTGGTATGAGGAAACGCCACCTTACCGCGGAGGGGTACGATGGGGAGAAGATTTGTTGAATTTTTCGTTATAATTTCTAAGTTTTCCATATGTTTAATTATTACCCGCAAAACGATGAGTTCAAACGGTTTTTATAAAGATTAAATTGTTTCCAAAATCTGCTTTTATTTTTAAAAGGATGTAAAAAAAGGACAGAAACACCTGCCCTTTTTAATATACTCATAATATATTTAAGCGTTCGTCTCGGACATGGTACCCTCGGACGGGGTTTCTTCGTCCGTATCTTCGGGATTTGTAGAACCGTAAGAATAGGAGGAATAATAGTGATATTTTTTATAATTACCGTAGAATTTACTCGATTTTTCCGCTTTGTAATCGTTTACGATTACGCCGAGCAGGTTGGCTTTCGCAAACTTTAACGAGTTGATTGCTCTCGCAATATCGCTGACGTAAGATACCTGATGACGGCACACGAGCGCCGTACCGTCTGTAATGGGGATCAGTGCTAAGGCATCCGAAATCAAAAGAATGGGCGGAGTGTCGATGATAACGTAGTCGTAACGTTTTTTCAGTTCTTCGATCAAGTTTTTCATCTCGTCGCTTTCCAACAATTCGTAAGGTTTCGGCGAGTGAGTGCCACAAGTAATATACGAAAGATTTTCGTTTTGTTTTGATTTGTGAATGACTTCATCCAAGGTGTATTGACCGGAAAGACAGTCGGAAAGACCGGGCGCGGAGTGTTGTTTGAAATACTTTGCAACGCGTCCTTTGCGGATATCTGCGTCGACTAAAATGACTTTTGCGTCGGAAAGAGCGAACATCAACGCAAGGTTGACTGTGACCGTCGTTTTACCGTCTTCAGGATATGCGGACGTGGTCATGATTGTAACGCCGCCTTCTCTTTTCGGAACGGAAACAGAGAGCGCCGCTTTCAAATTACGGAACGCCTCCATAACGTCAAAAGGAGTATTCTCATTGAGTAAATATTCCGATCTAGTTGAATGATGTTTCAAAGATTCGGCTGTTTTTTGCAGTCTTTTTTTATGTAAACGGTCGGAAATTCTTGATAAAACTTTCATTATTTTTTACCCTCCGTTTTCATAAGTTTTGTGTCAGCGGTCGAGGCAAGTTCTTCAATTGTGGGAACAACGCCGAGAACGGGAACGTCAAAATTCTTGGTGATAATCTCGTAATCACGCAGACGTTTGTCTGATTTGTCGACCAAAATCACAAGGATTGCTGCGATAATTCCTGCGGCAGCTGCGGCAAGGACACCGAATTTAATTGCTTGATTTTTTGTATAACTGGGGTTTGTTAAAGCGATTTCATCCGAACGGGTGATTCGCTGACAGTTTGTGCCCTCGTAATCAGAGGGGACCGCCATATTTTTTTCAACATAGATGGGTACAACGCGTTTTACGCGGTTTAACAAATCTCTTGCAAAGTCTTTATCGTTCAAAACAGAAATCTTTACGTAGATGAAGCTGCGCGCGAGATTGTTCGCGTCTTCAACGTCTTCCAGTTCACCGAGGTAAGAATAGCTGACAGCGCCCTTAAAGCGTGATAAAGTCGATTGATAGAGATAGGTTTCTCTCCAGGTTGAGAGGACTTTTTCAATATCTTCGTCTGCTTTTTCCTGTAAAGCACTCGCATTGGCACGCGCCTCGTTTCTTGCGTCTGTTGCCGCGATTGCTTCTTGGTACGCCCTAATCAAACTATCGGGAGCTTCGCCTTTATTGAACAGCTCGTAATAAGACGCTTCATTGAACGTACCGCTTTTACCTGCTTTCGTCCATTCCTCGTTAAGTTTTTCCATTGCGACTATACGCGGTTCTTCCAATAGATCTGCGGCATCCCAAGCCTTGTTGGCGATGACCAATGATGCTTCCGCTGAAGCATAATCCTCTTCGTTGAGACCGGCATATATAGTTTTATCGGGTAAGCCGTTTTCTTCCAACATCAGTTGTTCTGCAAAGCTTTCAGAAGAGAGGAGTTTGACCATGTTATCCATAACGTGGCGACCGTATGCGCCGTAAACGCCGTACTGGCTACCGCCCGTTGTGGACGCGAGGTTTCCGGTTGCTCCTTTCGGTTTTTCGGGATTAACGTAAAACTCCACCGTCGTGCCGTAGTAATTGACGTCAATCGTTCGCCAAACAGCAAACGCGGCGCCTGCAAAGCCGCCGATCAATACTACGAGAATGAGAAGTTTTAATTTGTTCAAAAGAACGCGAATCAAATCAATGAGACTGATACCTTCTTCTGTCTGAATTTGTTCTTCCATACTTTGATATCCTTCCTTTGTAATTATCTGGATCGATAAAACAGCGCTCGTATCACCCGAACGCGCGCCATATACGCGCGCGACATAATAATACTAGTATAAACATTATAACATTTAATCGCGGTAGTGTAAAGCGTTTTTATGCAAAGAAACAAAAGATTGTGTTAAAAACGAGAATAAAAAACGAACGCGAAAAGGTCGCGTTCGTGATTCAACTCGTACATGGTATGCCCGTTTTATTGTAAAAGCTGTGCATTGTCGGGTAATTGTAAAATTTTGGCGGTTTCGCCTTTTACAAAAAAACAATCTTCTTTATACGTTTTATGAGGGATAAAATAGATACGTTTATCTTTCCAACGAGTTTTTGCCTCTACCGCAAAGAACCCTTCGGAGAGAATTTTTTTCATGACGTTGATATTCAGATCGACGATGGCCACAGTGTTACCGTCTGCAAAACAATCGAGGAGCATTGCGCGCAGGCGGGAAATAACATAGATATCATCATGGACGTGACCGATTCCGTTACAATGAGGGCAGGGCTTGACAAAAAACGAACCGCTGTTTTCGCCTACACGTTTTCTTGTGAATTGCGTGATACAAAATTCACTCATGGGCAGAACGTTGGTTTTCGTTTTATCAAGCGCAAGGCACCGTTTCAGCTCTTCCGTGACAGCGAGGCGGTGGTCTTCTTCCGCCATATCTATAAAATCAACCACGATGATTCCTGCGATATTGCGCAGACGAACCTGCCGCGCGATTTCCTTTGCGGCAGAGAGGTTGGTAGCAAACACCGTTTCTTCTAGATTATTTTCTCCGATAAATTTCCCCGTGTTGACGTCGATAACGGTCATGGCTTCTGTGTGTTCAATCACGAGATACCCGCCGTTGTCCAAAGGAGTAATCGGTTGGGCAATGTCGTAGATGAGATCGAGAATCCCATGTTCTTTCAACATCAACCGATCCCCCGTGTATTTGATCAGTTTCTTTTCGGGAAAATCCTTACGCAGACGGATTAGATGGAGAAGCCGCTCGTAAAGCTCTTCATCACCTACGTAAAAGGCGTCGATACTCTCGCCGAAGCTGTCGCGAACAACTCGAACGGGCAAATCTTCGTCCTCGTACAAAAGCGTACCGACGGGCGCTGTTTTTGCATACTCCGTCATTTCCCGATAAAGGCTTTTTAGATAATCGGTTTCCGTTTTTAGCTGTTTTTGGGTGGCGAAAGGGGCTTGAGTGCGAATAATAAAACCCTCGTTTTCACATTCCCGCATTTTGGTTGCGGCTTGCAATAATTTTTCCCGCTGCGCCTCGTCCACGATTTTTCTGGAGATCCCAAGGAAAGATGTATTGGGAAGATAAATGATTCGTTTCCCGACAAAGGAGAGGTGTGTGGTGACCTTAGCGC
This sequence comes from Clostridiales bacterium, assembly GCA_015069365.1. GTDB lineage: Bacteria > Bacillota > Clostridia > Christensenellales > Borkfalkiaceae > Scatosoma. The sequence continues at coordinate 24,204 of SVIT01000010.1, forward strand.
CCTTGTTCCCGCGCGCCGCTTGGGTGACTTGAACAATGATTTCATCACCTACCTTTAAAGTGGGAGTTTCTTGTTTCGTCTCAACCATGGTACCGTCATACTTTGTATAATCGGTATAAGTTGTATCCATGGAGAGGTAGCAATTTCGGCTGAGACCGCAGTTAACAAACGCCGCATTCATACCCGAAAGAACGTTGGTTACTTGACCCTTATAAATATTGCCGACGCAAGAGGTGCGCGGTTCGGGCTCGTAATCGAACTCGGCCAGTTTTCCGTTTTCAACGAGCGCTGCGAATTGCTGTTTGCAATATCGGTCCAAAAACCATTCTTTTTTTATTTCCTTTTTCATTTGAGTGATACCTTAAATATTCTTCCAACAAGACATTATTATATCATAATTTTTTTGCCATTGCAAGAGGTTTCGGATTTTTTGTTAAGCGATTCCTTATATTTTTTTAGATTTATTCTCTGTAATAACTGTTTTGAGTGTGCCGAGCGTTTCGTAAGGAGTTTTGGAAAGCAGTAGCCATTCGGCAAGCTTATTTTGTGGCAGATCGAAAAGGTGGCGTTCCTGCCGATCGTACACCTCCAACACCAAATAATGTCCCTTGCCAATAAACCGCAGGGCGTTTTTCAACGAGCAGTTTTCCATGACGGCAACTCGTTTGATCTCCACCCCTTTCTTTAACGCGTCACGGTGAGAAAAATCGATTTTACCGTATGCCGCGCGGTCGGTTTTATTACCCAACGCACCGACGAAGAGAAATATTCCGAAAGCAAGCGCGGTAAAATTCGGCGTGGCGTAGATACACTGAAAGGTGAAAATCAAAAGAAATGCAACCGCGAATAAGAGGGTGATAACCCGACAGATTTTTTCTGCGCGGCGTTCTGCGCGTTGTTCGTTTGGATTCTTTTTCATGCCTGCGCGTATGAGGGCGCATTTTAATATTCTTCCCCCATCCAAGGGATAAGCGGGCAGGAAATTGACGAGTGCAATCGCTAGAGAAGAATAGCAAGCTGTATCTGTGAACGCATACATGGTAGGGGTCAACCACCAAATTGCGACAAAAACCCCCGCGGTCAAAAGGTTGCATAAAGGACCGCAAAGTGCGACGATGATTTCATCGCGAAAACTAATCCCGTGCAGGTCTCCGTCAATGACCGCGCCAAAAGGCATCAAGACGATTTTGTTTAATTTATAGCCCAGTTTTGCGGCGGCGAACGCGTGCGCACATTCGTGTTGGAGCGCAACGAGCGCGCTAAGCAGGAATAAAAACAGCTCTCCCGTCACCGCGTACCAAACCCCTAACAATAGGAAAAGAGGATGAATACGCAACAAGGATTTTTTTTCAGTCGAGGTGTAAATAGAACGGCAGTCCGCAGACTGCCGTTTGCTTTTCGGGTATGAAGTAGACGTTTTCAAGGAAGTCAATCTGCGATCCACGCAAGGCAGTTTTCTTCCGTGAGGCGGAAGCAATTTAACAGTTCACCGCCCGAATACATTGTTACTTGCACTTCGCCCTCGCCGTCTGTGTACCCGACGGGCACGTTGGATTTTACCTTATCGCCCACTGCGTAATATACGTGATCCAAACCACCGATCACGCCCGTGAAACTGTCGGAATGGGCAATCTTGAGTGTGTATGAACCGTCTGCGGCCTGTAAAATTTCCGCAACTTCACCGTCGGCGGTGGGGTATACACAGCAAGCGTGTGTAAAGGAGAGAATGCCTGCTGGAGAAAGAGAAAGTTCCGCGTCTGCCATTTCGCTAACCACAGGGGAAAGGGTGAAATCTGCATACGTCCGCGTATCCGTCGTTGCCGTTTCGGTAGCAGAACCAAGGGTGCGGAAGAAAGTATTGATACCGCTATTTGGCATAAACACGTTGGTCAAAAAGATGGCGCCACACAGCGCGCAAGCCGCCGCAAACTCGATCCCAAGCGCCAGTTTTATCCCTTTATGCCCTCTTTCTTTCCTGTTCAACGCATACCTGCCCCCCTCATTTTCAGAATTCAAGGGAAAGTCATAGGGGCGAAGTCCGTCTTTTAAAAAGCTGCCCGTTTCCTCTTCGGAATACAGCCGTACCGTATCGATACGATCGGGGATAGGGTCAAATTCTAACCGCCCTTCGCTGTTTACACTCTCTGCGAATAAGTCCGCGTCCGCGACAATCTGCTCGTTTTGCACAGGTTCGCTCTCGCTCAAGCGATCGTTGACCTGTGCGATTAAAGAATCTTTTAAGGGCGCGGAGAGGGGCTCGGGGTTAGGTGTATCTGCGTAAAAGGACGAAGAGGCAACCGCCTCGTTCTTCTGTTTTTTGCGGTGTTGATTTTTTCGTACCACGTTGACGGTGGAAACGGGGATCTCCAACATTTCAGCGTATTCTATTTCTTCATTCATACTCAAAAGCTCCTTATTTGGGTTATGGTTTATTGTATGTTTGCTAAAACGGAAATAGAACGAAAAACGGAATTTTGTCTGTAAAAACAAAATTCCGTAAAAATCATTTATGACAAAAATCGTAATACCAACACCGATAGGGTTTTTCACATTGTGTATCGGGAGCGATATCGGGAATGGGCGCGTCCTTGCGCTTGAGTTTTCCCAACTCGAAAATACGATCGGAAGCGAGCCGTTCCGTCTGCCGTGTTTCCTTGGTAACGTCCACGATTTTATAGGTAAACCCATCGTGCTCTATCAATTCCTCTTTCCCGACGATATCGTCTGGATTAGGGGTGAAATCTTCGGGTGTATCGCCGCGGAGAATGAGCTTTACCCCTTTTAAAACGACGCCGTTTTTGCGCAAAATCAACCGCTGAAAACCAAGGTCAGTGATAAATTCCCTGCGCGCGGAGAATGAGTTTTTCACCTCGTACAAAATCCAGCCTCCGTCCGTTTTGCGTAAAATATCGGCAGCGCAGAAATTGCCGTACCAAGTAAACGAGCCCTCGCAGATGACGTTCTCCCCCTTTTCAATCAGGCGGTTTGTGGTCTCGATCATTGCGGAAAAATTCAGCCGTCCGTCCTCGCGAAAAGCGGTGGTCTCCGTAAAATCGCCGAACAGCCCCATGGCTTTGTCGCCAAATTCGTTGCCAGCGTCTAATTTTGCCTGGATTTCGGGGGGTATTACTTTATGTTCGGGCGCGTGCGCGTCCAACCATAGCATTTTTTCACATTGTAATCCACGGACAAAATCCGTCTTAGAAATAGGCATAGTCACCTCGTGTGGTTGATATGAAAAAAGGATAACATTTTTTTATGGCTTTGTCAAGAGAAAAAAAGAGCGGCGTTACCACTCTTTTCAAAATCAGTATTCTGCGTTGACGCTGAGATTTTCCGTTTTATTCTGTAAGGAATACAGATCAAATTCGGTGTCGATGTCAAAATCTTCGCCATTCTCAAACGCTGCTAATTTGGATACGGAAACCTCGTAAGCGGTCAGGGTCCGCGTCTCCGTTTCCGATAACTTTTTCTGATACTCTCTGCTCTGTATCCGTCCCGAAATTGCGATTCGGTCACCGACGCAAAGATTTTTGACGAACCGAGCGTTTCTTCCCCATGCGATGCAGGGGATATAATCGGATTTGTTATAGGCGCGGTTGACCGCAACCAGCACGTCCGCAATCTCGCGGTTGAACGGGGTCGTGCGATAGATGGGGGGTTTACAGATATAACCGCTCAATAAAATACTGTTCGGATTCTTATCGGGAAGAACGTCTAACAGCTCCCTCAAAAACACCGTCAGCATCAAACGGGATTTTCCGTTTTCGATCTTGTTGTAGCTACGGAATTGACCGAGGGCGCAGATCGTCTTTCCTTTGCCGAGCATTCCTCCCTGGATCAACCGTTCGGAAAGGGTGACGGGCAGAATATCTGCTTGCCCCGAAAGGCGCATGACCTTGACGAAGAACTCGTAAAAGCCTTCTCCGTACACTTCGTGGGAAAAGGTTGCGTCGCTGACAATCTCTCCCATAACGTACACCTTGTTGTTTTTTTCTGATGCGTAGTTCATATATTTTTACCTCCAACGTAATATAAATCTTTCAAAATAAGGGTACCATGTACGCGTTGAACGCGTTAACTCCTCAAAAATTGCCGACCGTTGACGTCGATTGTATAGTTATTTTTATAGATCAGTTCGCTGATGGGGACAAACTCGTACCCGCGGTTTTTTAAGGTAGAGAAGATCAAAGGGAGCGCCTCCGCCGTATGTAGACCGTTGTTATGACAAAGGATAATCGAGCCGTTTTTCACGCCGTTGATGACGCGCATTGCAATCTCCGTTGCGGAGAGGTTTTTCCAGTCCAAAGAATCGACGTCCCACTGAATGGGGTAAATATTCATGGAATTGCAGGTGTCGATTAAAAGGTTGTCGTAATCTCCGTATGGGGGTCTAAACAAAGTCACCTTTTTTCCAGTCAGACGCTCGATTGCGGCGGAAGAGGTTGTCAATTCGTCCCTGATTTGCTCTTCCGTCTGTTTGCTCATATACGAATGTGTGCGGCTGTGCGTACCCATTTCGTGTCCTGCGTCCATAATTTTTTCGACGTATTCTGGGTATTTTTCCACCCAGAATTGCACCGCGAAAAAGGTGCAACGCACGTCGTTTTTCTCCATGGCGGAAAGCAGTTGTTCGGTGTGCTCTACCCCCCATGCGCAATCGAAACTAATCGCCACTTTTTTCTCCTTGGTTTCAACGGAATAGATGGGGAGAGAGCGGATTGAACTCGTACCTACCCCCATCGTTTTATTATTTTCATCGCTTTTTACGCACAAAATACAGGTGGATACAACGGCAAAGATTGCGGCGAAAAGAATGGAAAAAACCGAAAGGGTTGTTTTGCGGTTTTTTAAAAAATGCCGAATACGCATTGTCCACCTCCATCATAGCGTCCCAGATTTGTCGAAATTTCAAAATAAACGAGGTATTTTGTCCCCTTTTATCAAAAATGAGTTTTGAGAGAATATAAAACAAGCCGAACCAGCTTTAAAAAGGGAACAACTTAACTCTATTCTGTGAAAGGGCCGAATATGCTATAAAGTACGAAAAAACTGTGTGAAACGGTTTACTTTTTTCCCGAGAAAGTGTATAATAATGCGTACCATAAGTTGTTTAAAATACTCAAAAATGGGAGGAGAAAAAGATGCGCATCTGGGCAAAATTGATGACAGACGGGAGAATTCGCAAACAATTCGTGTATGAAAACCCTGAAAAGCTGACCTATTCGCATTTTTTCGATTATTTGACGGATATTTGCCAGGCGCTGGATATCCCCACCCCTGTTTTAACGAAAACACACATCTTTAATTTTGCAAAATTCAATCACGTGAAGTTCATTCGTCGGGATTTTGTCGAGAGTTTAGGGTACGATCATCTGTTTTTGGAGAATTTATATTAAGAGCCGAGCGGCAAATGAAGGAGGTTTGAAATGACGGTCTTGGAAAAGGATATCCTTGAGATTTTGACGGAAGACGCGCGGATTCCCGCGAAGAAAATCGCGGCGATGCTGTCCGTAGATGAAGATAAAGTAAAAAACACCATTGCGGAGCTGGAGCGCAGCGGTGTTTTGGTCAAATATACGGCGATTGTCAACAGCGAAAAAGCGGAAGACGCCCTTGTAGAAGCCTTAATCGAGGTAAAGGTTACCCCGAAAAAGAAAGAAGGTTTTGACGGGATTGCAAAGCAGATTGCAGCGTTTCCAGAGGTGAAAGCGGTGTATCTTATGAGTGGTGCGTACGATCTTGCCGTTTTAATCGAAGATAAGACCTTGCAGCAGGTTTCCCGTTTCGTTTCCGAACGTATCTCCACTTTTGACGGCGTTTTGAGCACCGCGACCCATTTCATCTTAAAAAAATACAAGATTGAAGGTACTTTGACGGAGAAAGAGGACGTTGATTACCGTCTTTCCATTCAGGCGTAAGGGCATGAACCATGCGTGATTTTGTCAATAAAAAATCCAAACTGATACCGCCGAGCGGAATACGTAAATTTTTCGATATTGTGACGGTGACTGAGGGCGCGATTTCCCTTGGTGTGGGCGAGCCTGATTTCGTCACGCCCTGGAAAGTTCGGTCGGCGGCAATCACCTCTTTGCAAAGAGGGTATACGCAGTATACGGGCAACCGCGGTTTGCCTGCGCTCTTGAAGCTTATTTCACGGTATTTAGAGGAGCGGTTTGGGCTTGAATACGACCCTGCCCATATCCTGGTTACCGTCGGTGGCAGCGAGGCGATTGACCTTGCGCTGCGCGCTTGTGTAGAAAACGGCGATGAGGTGCTGATCCCCGACCCTGCCTACGTGTCTTATTCCCCTCTCGTGATTATGTCGGACGGAACACCCGTACACGTGGAGTGCCGCGAAGAGGATAATTTTGTTTTAAAACCAGAATATCTTGAAAAGGCGATTACGAAAAAAACAAAGGCGGTCATTCTCACCTATCCGAACAATCCCACTGGCGCGATCATGACGAAAGAAGAGCTGGAAGCGATTGCGGAAGTGATTATTCGGCATGATCTTTTGGTGATCACGGATGAGATTTATGCGGAGCTGACTTACAGCGGAAAACATGCGTCCATTGCGACCCTGCCTGGTATGAAAGAGCGTACCGTGTACGTCAGCGGCTTTTCCAAAGCGTTCGCGATGACGGGTTGGCGTTTGGGGTACGTTTGCGCGCCTAAGGAGATTGACGAGGCGATGTTTAAAATTCATCAATACGGAATCATGTGCGCGCCGATTATGTCCCAGCATGCGGCGATTGAAGCCCTCAAAGACGGCCTTTCAGACGGTTTTGCAACCGTGGAAGAAATGCGCGACTCCTACGATAAACGCCGCAAATTCGTTCTGCATTCCTTGCAAGAGATCGGAATGGACTGTTTCGAGCCGCAGGGGGCGTTTTATGCCTTTCCGTCCGTAAAAAAGACGGGGTTGGACGGAGAACGGTTCGCGGAAGAGTTGTTGTCCTCTCAAAAGGTTGCCGTTGTTCCTGGCGGTGCGTTCGGTGCGTTTGGGGAAAACAACGTGCGTATTTCGTATGCGACGAGTATGAATTCCCTTTCCGAGGCGTTTGACCGAATGGGAGCATTTTTGGCGAAAATAGGAAAAACTTTGTGAAAAAGAGTGGAAGAAACCCGTAAAAGCGGTGAAATTCTTTCTAAAACTCTCAAAAATCATTGACAAAGAAGCGAAAATAAGCTATAATAACAATACTGAAAAGAACACACCGTGACTTTTGGGTGAGCCAAACAGTCACGGTTGTATTTTTGCGTTCCGCGTGGGAGCGGTTTTTTTGCGCGTCGTTTGGGGTGATTTGGGGTTCGTGAAATGACCGAACGGACCAAAAAAGCGCGACAAATTCAACGAAGCGGAGCAGGAGGAATAGAATGGCTGAACAGCAATTTATCATGACACAAAAGGGCTACGACGAAGCGGTTGCGCGTCTGAAATATTTACAGACGGAAAAACGTCAAGAGATCGTAGAACGTATCGCGGAGGCGAGAAGTCACGGCGATCTTTCCGAGAATGCGGAATACGACGCAGCGCGCAACGAGCAGGCGGCAAACGAAGGTGAGATCGTTGATCTTGATTACAAGATCAAAAACGCAGTGATTCTCGAAGAAAACACGGATACTTCCTTTGTGCATATCGGTTCGAAAGTGCGTATTTACGATCACGATCTTGAGGAAGAAGAGGTGTACGAGATTACGGGTACAACGGAAGCAAATGCTATGGAGAATAAAATCTCTAACGAATCCCCCGTTGGCGCAGCGCTTTTGAAGCATAAAGTGGGCGACGTGGTTAAGATCATGGCACCCGACGGTGAATACAAAGTAACGGTCAAAGAAATTTTCTAAAAATCTTTAACGAAAGAGGTTACCATGCAAGAAAATAAGACGATGAATCCCCCCGTGGAAGGGGCTGAAGAAGAACAGCTTATCGAGCAGGCGAGAATCCGCCGTGAAAAGCTCGCGAAACTCGTTTCCGAAGGCAAAAACCCCTATGAACAGGTGAAATATCCCGTAGACGCGGATTCTGAAACGATCAAAAATAATTTCGAGGCGTACGAAGGTAAAACGGTTGCTATGGCAGGACGTATGATGTCCCGTCGTATCATGGGTAAGGCTTCCTTTTCGCATATTGCGGACAAGAGCGGTTCTATTCAAATCTACGTAACCCGTCAGGATATCGGCGAAGAAAATTACATGTCCTATAAAAAGGATTATGACATCGGCGATATTTTTGGGTTCAAGGGTTTTGTGTTCAAAACGCAGACGGGCGAAGTTTCCGTACACGTTACCGAACTGACCCTCCTTTCCAAATCCCTCCTCCCTCTTCCCGAAAAATACAACGGGTTGCAGGATAAGGATTTGAAATACCGTTTGCGCCACCTTGATCTTATTATGAATAAGGACGTGCGTGATACGTTCCGCGTGCGCTCAAAGATTTTGAAAGAAATCCGTGCGTATTTGGACGGCAGAGGATATTTGGAAGTAGACACCCCCACCCTTCTTCCCTTGGAAATCGGTGCGGACGCAAGACCTTTCAAGACCCATCACAACGCGTTGGATTTGGATATGTACATGCGTATCGAAACGGAGCTTTTCTTAAAGCGCCTGATCGTCGGCGGTATGGATAAAGTCTATGAAGTAGGGCGCATTTTCCGTAACGAGGGTATGGACGCATACCACAATCCCGAATTCACGACCATCGAAATGTACGAAGCGTACAGCGATTATTTCGATATGATGGACATGATTGAGGATCTTTACAAGACGGTTACCCTCAACGTTTGCGGAACGCTGGATATTCAGTACCAAGGTGAAGAAATCCACATGGGCAACTGGTCGAGAATGACCATGGCGGAAGCCGTTAAAAAGTATGCAGGCGTGGATTATAACGACTGGGCAACGGACGAAGACGCGCGCGCCGCAGCGAAAGGGTTGGGCGTAGAACTTGAACACGAAAACGCAACGAAAGGTTGGGTTTTGATCGAGCTTTTCGACGCGTTTGTTGAAGATAAACTCATTCAACCTACGGTCATCTACGATTATCCCGTGGAAAATTCGCCTTTGGCAAAACGCAAACCTTCCAACCCTGCATTTACCGAACGTTTCGAGTATTTCATTTGCGGTCACGAATTCGGTAACGCGTTCTCGGAACTCAACGATCCGATCGACCAGAAACAGCGTATGGTAAAGCAGGTAGAAGCGAAACGCGCAAAGGGCAACAACGAAGCGCAGGTGGATGAAGATTTCATCAACGCGCTCGAATACGGCTTGCCCCCCACAGGCGGTTTGGGTATGGGGCTTGACAGATTTGTCATGCTGTTGACCGACAGCTCGACGATTCGCGACGTCATTCTCTTCCCTAC
>SVIT01000055.1 GCA_015069365.1 Clostridiales bacterium
TTTTAGATTTTATTTGGACACTTTTAGGTCGTATTGTATTTTTTACGGGCACGATTGGAAACAAGAACTCATTCCCAAAACCGTTATCCAAGGAGGAGGAAGAGCGGTATTTGGCTCTGGTTGCCAAGGGGGATAAAGAGGCGAAAGATATTTTAATCAAGCATAATATGCGTTTGGTTGCGCATATAGTGAAAAAGTATGCTGGTGCGGCGGAAAACGATGATTTGATTTCTGTGGGCAGTATCGGTCTAATTAAGGCGATTAATACCTATAAGCCAGGGCATGGAACAGCGTTGGCGACGTACACCGCTCGTTGTATTGAAAATGAGATTTTGATGTTGATCCGAGCGAATCGAAAACATAAGAATACCATGTCATTATCCGATCCCGTAGGCATGGATAAAGACGGAAATGAGCTGACGCTTATGGATTTGCTCTTTGAAAAAGAGGATTGTGTTTTCGAAGAGGTGGAACGTTCTGTTTTGCGGGAACGGTTGTTGGAACAAATTAAACAGATTTTGACCGAGCGTGAATATACGATTATCTGTCTTAGATATGCTTTAAAAGGAGGAATTCCTTTACCGCAGCGTGAGGTTGCGAACGTATTAAAAATTTCACGGTCATACATTTCCAGGATTGAAAAGCATGCGATTGAGAAATTGCGGTCAAAACTGCGAGTGACTGATTTTTTCGATTAAGGGGGCAACGCTTGACTTTTGTCAGGCGTTACTTTTTTGCTTTTTTCAGGGAAAGACTACGTTTTTACTTAAAAAAGTGTAAAAAAATTCAAAAAGATAAAAAATATTTCCTTTTGACGGTTGAAATTTTCAAAAAGATATGATATACTAATATTTGGTATAGAATGCGTTTTCTTGTGAGGGCGTACTCCGTACGGAATAAATTTACAAAAAAATATTGGAGGAATTCATAATGACAATATCTAAAGATGTTGCAGAGATGTACTGCGTTGCAAAAGGCGCAGGCGTTGCTCGTCATGAAAACGCTGCTATTCCCGAAGAAGGCAAGTGGATTCACGCGAAAGAAATCAAAGACATCAGCGGCTTTACTCACGGGATCGGCTGGTGCGCACCTCAGCAGGGTGCTTGTAAGCTCAGCTTGAACATTAAAGAAGGTATCATTCAAGAAGCTCTTGTTGAAACCATCGGTTGTTCTGGTATGACTCACTCGGCGGCTATGGCTGCGGAAATCCTTCCCGGTAAAACTCCTTTGGAGGCATTGAACACTGACCTTGTTTGCGACGCGATCAATACGGCTATGAGAGAATTGTTCTTGCAGATCGTATACGGTAGATCCCAGTCGGCATTCTCCGATGACGGTCTTTCCATCGGCGCAGGCTTGGAAGACCTTGGTAAAGGTCACCGTTCGCAGGTTGGTACGATGTATTCGACCCTTCAAAAAGGTGTTAGATACCTTGAAATGGCAGAAGGCTACGTTACCCGTCTTGCACTTGATGCAGACAACGAAGTTATCGGCTACGAATTCGTTTCCCTTGGCAAAATGACCGACTTCATCAAGAAGGGCATGGAACCCAACGAAGCGTATGCAAAGGCGATGGGGCACTATGGCAGATTCTCTGCTGAACAGGGCGCGGTGAAGTTCATCGACCCTCGTAAAGAGTAATAGGAGGACAAGCTCATGGCATTATTTGAAGGTTATGAAAGAAGAATAGATAAAATTAATGCGGTTTTGGCAGAATATGGTATTTCTTCCGTTGAAGAATGTAAAGAAATCTGTCTTGCGAAGGGTATCGACTGCGATAAAATTGTTCGTGCAGGTCAGCCTATTTGCTTTGAAAACGCAGTTTGGGCATACACCGTTGGTGCAGCGATTGCTATCAAGAAAGGTTGCGTAAAAGCTTCTGACGCTGCTGCTGCGATCGGTATCGGTTTGCAGGCGTTCTGTATCCCTGGTTCCGTTGCACAGAACAGACAGGTTGGTCTTGGCCATGGTAATCTTGGCGCGATGCTCCTTTCCGATGAAACGGAATGCTTCTGTTTCCTTGCTGGTCACGAATCTTTCGCGGCGGCAGAAGGCGCTATTTCCATTGCATTAAATGCAAACAAAGTTAGAAAACAGCCTCTTCGCGTTGTGCTTAACGGTCTTGGTAAGGATGCTGCTTATATCATTTCCAGAATCAACGGTTTCACCTTTGTTGAAACGGAATTCGATCATTCTTCGGAAACGGTTAAAGTGGTTTATGAAAAGGCATTCAGCACGGGTGATAGAGCAAAAGTTAAGTGCTACGGCGCTGACTCCGTTCCCGAAGGCGTTGCAATCATGAAGCTTGAAAACGTAGGCGTTTCGATTACGGGTAACTCCACGAACCCCACGAGATTCCAGCACCCCGTTGCAGGTACCTACAAGAAGTGGTGTAATGAAAACGGCGTGAAGTACTTCTCCGTAGCATCTGGTGGCGGTACTGGTCGTACGCTTCACCCTGACAACATGGCGGCAGGTCCTGCTTCCTATGGTATGACGGATACGATGGGTAGAATGCACTCTGACGCACAGTTTGCTGGTTCTTCCTCCGTTCCCGCTCACGTAGAAATGATGGGCTTGATCGGTGCTGGTAACAACCCCATGGTTGGTATGACCGTTGCGGTTGCAGTTGCGATCGAAGAAGCTATGAAATAAGCCTTTATTTATATCATAAAAATCAGATAAGGAAAAAGTTGGACACGTCTTTTAGAGAAATCTATTGTGACGTGTCTAATTTTTTATACAAAATGCCCGCCGTCTATTAAACATTAGACGGCGGGTGTAATCATTAAGTAGTTATTTGGACTTTCTTAAAGCTTTTGAGAATTTACAAATTGCGTACACCAACAAGGTGATGCCGAGATACAAAGGGATAGCGTACCAAAGAATGGGGATATACACGCCCCAAGGATTGTTACTTAGGAAGAAAGACGGTGTGAAGATGGCAATGATATCGACCAGCCAGTCGAATTGTGTTATGGGATGCATCGACCACCCAGGATTGAGTTCGCTAAGGCTAGCAAACAGACTTTCTGAGTTTTTAACGGGATAAAGCCCAAAATGAATAAGTACTGCGTCGTTGACAAGAATTATAAATAGCATACCAAAGAACAACAGCCCGATTTTCCAACAATGTTTCCATTCGAGTTTATGTAAACCCAATAACACGGGTAGAAACGAAGAAATGAACAGTAATGCGTGGCAGATATAAAAACGGTACACTTCCCAACTAAACGCCGTTTTTCCGATAAACCAGTAGGGGATAAGTATCGCCCCCAAGCCCCCAAACGAACCCACGCAGCTGACAAAATTTTTTAATAGCTGACCACCAAAGAGTATTACGAATGGAGAAATAAGAATTAAAAACGCGCAGATATTGTACGCCGAACTCAAATGTGGTGAAAAATTGTTGCGATATTGCGGATATATCTTCGCCTTGAGGACATGTTGAGCGAAATTTATCAGCGCAAGTAAAAACACTACCATTTTTTTCAGCCAAACGAGCTGATTTTTCAAAAGGAAATACAAAAGAAAGCATACACCTACCGACGAGAGCAGATAGACGAAATACATGGTTGAGCCGTAATTGATTAACATATCCGTCTCCTTTGACCTTTCAATTATAACATAATTATATCAAGTGTGAGAGCGTTTGTCAATACAAAATCAAAGAAAGTGTTGCGCGCGAATTATGTGCGCGGTTGGGATCGAAGAAATTATGAGGGCGTAAGCATTATACGATAAGATACGCCGCTCTGTTACGAGCGGCGTAATTTTATAGTATTTTAGAAAAATATGCGTTGAATAAGTGAGGGCTTACGCCACAAAAAACACCCCAAAGGGGTGTTTGCTTGGTGGACGTGAGAGGGCTCGTGCCTTTAGTGGCGCGCCCCGCCCCGATATTATCAATATCGTGCTTTGCCTACAAGATTTGCATTGTCATGGTGCGTAAGGCAAAGTGTTTTGCTCCCGCAAAACAGCTCCCACCCTCGAGCCCTCTCGAATTGCGTAAATTCGACAAAAAGAAAAACCGTCCGTAGACGGTTATCTTTTTTGGTGGACGCGAGAGGGCTCGAACCTCCGACCTCTACCATGTCAAGGTAGCGCTCTAACCAACTGAGCTACGCCTCCAGATTATAAAATTTGTACGCGAGAGGGATTTGTTGCCTTGCAACAAAGTGTCGCAACGTCAAGCGTTGCTCGCGCGAACTCCAACACCTACCGCGTCAAGGCGACCTCTAACCAACCGAGCTACGCCTCCAGATTA
>SVIT01000011.1 GCA_015069365.1 Clostridiales bacterium
CAGAAAGGTGCTTGCTGATTTGGCAGTGACCGATGCAGCAGCATTCGCTCAGCTTGTTGAAAAAGCAAAAGCAGCGCTTTAATCAAAAAACGAAAAGCCTTTGAACAAAAGGCTTTTTTCGCTATTTTAAGAAAAATGATTTTAACCTCGAAAAACAATCCGCTTATCAAAGAAACAGCGGCGTTAAAGGACAAAAAAGCACGCAAGGAAATGGGCTTATTCCTCGTGGAAGGGCGCAAAATGGCGGTGGAATGTCAAAAAAGCGATTTTGAGATAGACCGCGTTTTTGTCGCAGAAAGCTACACGGGCGAAAATCCTTTCTCGGCAGAACAAACCGTGTGCGTTTCCGACGACGTATTCCGCTTTTTGTCCGATGAAAAGACGCCGCAGGGCATTCTTTGTCGGGTAAAAATCCCTACGCATTCCTTGCGCGCACCCAAGGGCAAATGCTTGCTGTTGGACGGTGTTGCCGATCCTGGCAACATTGGTACGATTATTCGTACGGCAAATGCCGCGGGATATGAGGAGATTTATTTGACGGAAGAATGCGCCGACCCATATTCCCCCAAGGGTGTTCGCGCAAGCATGTCGGGTGTATTTTTCACCAAACTTTATCGCTCGTCCAGGGTAGAAATTTTATCCGTTTTATCGGGAATTCCTCTCGTGGTGGCGGACATGGGTGGGGCAAACGTATTTTCTTTCCGCGCGCCCGAACGTTTTGCGTTGGCAATCGGTAATGAAGCCAACGGCATCTCCGAGGCGGTACGCTTGGCGGCTACGCATACGGTGCGTATTCCTATGCAAGCCACGCAGGAAAGCTTGAATGCGGCAATTTCGGCGGGTATCATCATGTACGTCTTAAATAAAGACGATTTTAAGGAATAAACTGAAAGGAGAAATATCATGTCAGGACATAGCAAATGGCATAACATACAGGCAAAAAAAGGTAAGGCAGACGCAGCGAAGGGTAGAATTTTCACCAAGCTCGGCAGAGAAATTGCGGTAGCGGCAAAATCCAACCCCAACCCCGAAACCAACAGTAAGTTGGCGGATATCATTGCAAAGGCAAAGGCTGCCAATATGCCCAACGACAACATTCAGCGTAGCATCAAAAAAGCGTCGGGCGAAATGAGTGGCGCAGATTATAAGGAATTGACGTACGAAGGCTACGGCGTAGCAGGTTCGGCGGTGATCATTGTAACGTTGACGGACAACATCAACCGTACGGCGGGTGACGTGCGCGCAATTTTGGGTAAACACGGCGGTCAGCTCGGTCAAAACGGTTGCGTATCGTATAACTTTGATAACAAGGGTTATATCGTAATCGAAAGAACGGTAGAGTTGGACGAAGATACGATGACGGAATACGCGTTGGAAGCAGGCGCAGACGACGTACTTGTCAGTGATGACGTATACGAAATCTTTACCGCGCCCGAAACCTTCTCCGACGTGCGCAAGTACTTGGAAGACAAGAATGCAGAGTTAATGGCGGCAGCGCCTAAGGGCAAGAGAAACGAAGAGGAAGAACCCAAGATTCGTTTTGTACAGGCAGAGGTTGCTATGATTCCTCAAAACAGAATCACGTTGCCTGAGGATAAGGTCGCTACGTTCATCAAGATGGTTGATGCGTTGGAAGATCACGACGACGTTCAAAACGTATATCACAACGTAGAATTGCCCGACGAGGATGAGGAATAATTATTTTCATTCAAACGTTTGACAAGACATTGTTTTAAATGTTATAATTTAAAAAAAGGGAGTAGCATACGCGTACTGCGTGGTAAGTCAACAACACTGACTGAAAAACAGTCTGGCTTGCCTTAATTTGCGAGACTTAATTATATAGGTGTGCTGTATAATGAGTTCCTTTTAGAAATTCGACCGAGTACGGCATTGCCTACTCGGTTTTATTTTTCGTATAAAAGAAATAATATATATAAGGAGATAAAAATGAGACACTATTGCGAAGAAAAGCAAGCGGTTTTGCAGGCCTTGGACTCAAACCGTGAAAATGGGCTTTCCGTTCAAGAATCGGCAACTCGTTTGGCTGAAAACGGAAGGAACCGTTTAGAGGCGGCGAAAAAGAAATCTCTTGTGCGCCGTTTCTTAGAACAGCTTGCCGATCCCATGATCATCATTCTCATCATTGCGGCGGCGATCAGCGGCGTTTTAGCGATTGTTGAGGGCGAGGGTTACGTAGACGTCGTCATTATCATGGCGGTGGTTCTGATCAACGCTGTTCTGGGTGTATTCCAAGAAAGCAAAGCAGAAAAAGCGATAGAGGCACTACAAGAAATGTCAGCTGCGACCTCAAAAGTCTTGCGTGACGGAAAGGTCGTTGTGGTTCCCAGTGAAGAACTGGTTGTAGGCGACGTGGTGCTGTTGGAGGCAGGCGATGCAGTTCCTGCAGACGGTCGTGTTTTAGAATGTGCGAGTCTGAAAGTGGAAGAGGCGGCGCTCACGGGCGAATCTGTTCCCGTTACCAAAACGGAAGAGAAAATTACGCTTGCAAAAGACGCGAAAGACGTGCCTTTGGGTGACCGTAAAAACATGGTCTATATGGGCAGTACGGTCGTATACGGGCGTGGCGTGGTCGTGATTACGGCGACTGGTATGGCGACTGAAATGGGCAAGATTGCAGGCGCATTGTCGCAGGCGGAAGAGGGTAAAACACCCCTTCAAATCAAGCTCGGCCAGCTCTCGAAAACACTTACTTGGCTCGTCCTTGGTATCTGCGTAATCGTGTTCGGCGTACAGTTATTGCGTGCGGGCGATTTGAACTTCCAATTTGCGTTGAGCTCGTTCATGGTAGCCGTGTCTTTGGCTGTTGCGGCGATTCCTGAGGGTTTGGCGGCGGTTGTTACGGTCGTTTTATCAATCGGTGTTACGAACATGTCCAAACGCAACGCGATTATACGTAAACTGACCGCGGTAGAAACGCTTGGCTGTGCGCAGATTATTTGTTCCGATAAAACGGGTACTTTGACGCAGAACAAGATGACGGTAGTGGATCATTTTGGCGAAGACGAAAACCGTATTGCGGTGGGTATGGCGCTTTGTAGCGACGCAGAACTTGCCGACGACGGTACGTTGACGGGCGAACCGACCGAAACGGCACTTGTCGACTGGTCGGCAAAACTCGGTCAAAAGAAGAACTCGTTGAAGGTGGTATTCCCCCGCATAGGCGAGGCCCCGTTCGACTCCAATCGTAAGATGATGTCCACCGTTCATGGGACGGAAAACGGATATATTCAATACACAAAAGGCGCGCCCGACGTTGTAATCGACCGTTGTGCGTACTATCTTGAGAATGGCAAATGTGTGCCGATGACGGAGGAATATCGCGCTAAAATCCTTGCGGCGAACAAGGAAATGGCGGATAGAGCGCTCCGTGTTTTGGCATGCGCTGAACGCAGTTGGGAGAATGTTCCTACTGATTACGAACCTGAAAACTTGGAGAAAGAGCTTTGCTTTACTGGGCTTTGCGGTATGATCGACCCCGTTCGTCCCGAGGTAAAGGTCGCAATCGAGCAATGCTTGTCGGCGGGGGTGCGTCCGATTATGATTACGGGCGATCACGTGGATACGGCTGTGGCAATTGCGAAAGAACTGGGGATATTATCAGAGGGCACGCAGGCAATGACGGGTGCTCAGCTCGATTGTATGACGGAGGAAGAATTCCTTGCTCAGTTCCAAAACATCAGCGTATATGCGCGTGTACAACCCGAACATAAGACTCGTATTGTCAATGCGTGGAGAGGAGCAGGTTACGTAACGGCAATGACGGGGGACGGCGTCAACGATGCGCCCTCGATAAAATCGGCGGATATCGGTGTTGGTATGGGGATCACTGGTACGGACGTTACGAAGAACGTCGCGGACATGGTACTGGCGGACGACAATTTTGCGACTATCGTCGGTGCAGTTGAAGAAGGGCGTCGTATCTATGACAATATCAGAAAAGCGATTCAATTCTTGCTCGCTTCGAACATGAGTGAGGTTATCTCCATCTTTGTTGCGACGCTGATCGGCTTTACGATTTTAAAGCCTGTGCATTTGCTTTGGATTAACCTCGTTACCGACTGTTTTCCTGCGCTTGCGCTCGGTATGGAACGTGCGGAAGACGATATTATGAAGCGTAAACCTAGACCCTCGTCTGCTGGTATATTTGCAGGCGGTTTGGGGGTAGATGTACTCTATCAAGGGATTCTCGTTTCGATCTTGACGCTTGGTTCTTATTTCCTCGGTCACTATCTGCAATTCGGTACGTGGACGATTGAAAACACTACGCACGGCATGACCATGGCTTTCTTGACGATGTCCATGGCGGAAATTTTCCACAGTTTGAATATGCGTTCACAAAGAGACAGTCTCTTTAAAATGAAACATCAAAACAAGGCGCTTTGGCTGGCGGCACTCGGATCGCTTGTGGCGACAACCCTAGTATGCTGTGTTCCGTTCCTTGCTACGGCGTTCGGGTTTGAAAGAATCGGCATTGAAGAATATGCGGTTGCAATGTTGTTAGGGTTCTTAGTCATACCCGTGGTCGAGGTTGTTAAACTTATCCAGAGAAAAATTGCAAAAAAACGCGGTTAAGCGTTGGGTTGAGAAGCGGAGGGTGAAAAAGCAAAAAAAATGTTTTTTCTTAAAAAAAATTTCATTTTTCCCAGTTTTTTTACCCCAAACTCTTGACCGATTGATTTAGATATGTTATAATAATACTTGTAAAAGCAGGATTTTAGTTTTTTTGCGTAAAAAATAGGGTAATTCGGTACATGCTATCATGCTTTCCACATCTTGAGAAGAAAAAACGTATCGAAATGGACGAAAAAACACTTTAAAAAATTTTCGAGTCAAAAAAGCTTAAAATCACAATCCGAAGAAAATTAATTTCAGCCCTAAAGGCGGATAATAAAACGAGGTGTAACATGGCGAAACCTGAAAGAACTCAACCAGACAAATTTGACGCATTGTATCAATGGCTTTCGTATGAACTGCAACAGGCGAAAGATACATTGATGACGGAAGTTCGTCTTTCTTCTGCACAGATCGGTGCCCTGTATCAGGAAATGAAGAATGACAGCGATGAAGCTTCGAAGGCTGTCTCGCAAGAAATCCGTTACAGCTACAAGCAGAATCAGACCATCTATGACGGTTTGGCAGCTATGCTTTCCCAAGAGGTCGGTGAAAGACTGAACTCGATGGATGAGAAGTTGGCTGCGTTGGAACAGCTTCAGGTTCTCCTTAACGAGCTTAACGAAATTAAATATAACTACATGCACTTGCAGGCAGTTTGCAGTGACATGGCTTCGGTCGTTTCGAACGAAGTTAACCCCAAGCTGGACGCCATCAGCAGTAAACAAGTTTTGCTCGATCAGATCGAATCTATTGTAGAAGAGATTAATGCAAAGCTCGAGGGGTATCTTCCCACGGAAGAAGACTATAAAAAGCTCGCTGAAACGATCTCTGAAAAAACGGAAGAAAGCGTTTCTGAACACAGCCGCCAGGTTATCGAGGCTGTTTCTGGACTCGTTGTTCCCGAAAACGTTGATTACGACCGTATCGTAGAAGAGGTAGGCGACAAAGTTCTCGAGCTGTTGAACGAAATCAAAGGCGCTCAGCAGGATGAAAAGCTTGTTAGTTATTCCTCTACGGTTGATTATGACAGAATCATCTGCGGCGCAGCTGAAAAGGTAGTCGAATCTCTTCCTTACAATGAAAAGGTAGATTATAGCCGTATTGAAAAAGCAGCAGCGATCGATATGGACGCTTTGGCAGAAGCAGTTGCCGGCAAGATTGTAGTTCCTCAGGTTAACTACGAACGTCTTGCAGACCTTGTTGTTTCCAAGATCGCAGTTCCCGAGGTTGATTACGAACGTCTTGCTGACCTCGTTGTTTCCAAGATTGTTGTTCCCGAGGCACCTGCTGCTCCCGAAGTTGACTGCGAAGGCCTTGCTGATCTCGTTGTTGAAAAGATGGCTGCTGGTACGGAACAGACCTGCGAAGTTGTTCTTGATGACGCTGGTATTGCTGAGATCGCAGAAAAGGTATCCGAGAAGATCGTTACTGGTGTAGAGGCTATCGACTACGACAAAGTATGTCAGGCAGCGCAAGCAGCTCAGATTTTGCCTGATCCCGTTGATTACGATCGTATTGCTGAAATCGTTGAAGATAAATTGTCTGGTGAAGAACCTACATACGATTTGGTTATCGACGAAGAAGGTATCAATGCAATCGCGAAAGGCGTATCCGAAGAACTTTGCCAGATGTACGTTCCTTGCGACGTTGAAGTTGTAGAAGAAGCTCCTGCTGAAGAGATTGTTGAGGAAACGGTTGAGGAGACAGTAGAAGAAACGCCTGTTGAGGAAGTTATTCAAGAATCTTTCGTAGAAGAAGTTATTGAAGAAGCTCCCGTTGAGGAAGTTGTAGAGGAAGTTATTGAAGAAGCTCCCGTTGAAGAAGTTGCAGAGGAAGTCATTGAAGAGGCTCCCGTTGAAGAAGTTGTAGAGGAAGTTATTGAAGAAACTCCCGTTGAAGAAGTTGTAGAGCCTGTTGTTGAAGAAACGCCTGTTGAGGAAGAGCTTGCTGCAACGTCTGCACATGTATTCGAAGAAGTTGGCAACGAATTGGTTGACGCTGAAACGGGTCTTGTAATTCGCTTAAAGAGAAGCTTCACAGCGAAGATGAAACAGAGCGAAGAAAAGGTAAAGGGTTACTACAGCGACCTTAAGAACGAATTAACTTCTTATAAGAGAATCAACTCCAACGTAAGCTGGCACGGTGACAGATTCAACTTCGGTCGCGACACGGTTGCGAAGATCAATATCTGTGGTAAGACGTTGTGCTTCTATTTGGCACTTGATCCTAACGATGAGGAAACGTTCAAGACGACCGTATATCACCAGAAAGACGTAGGTAATCAGAAAGCGTACGAAAATACGCCTTTTATGGTCAAGATTAAGAGTGACGCGGCCGCGAAGAAGGCTCTCCGTTTGGTTGGCTATCTTGCTGAAAAACTCGGCACGGAAAAAGAAGAAAATCCTGAAGTTGTAGACTATGTAGAAGAATTTGCGTATGAATCCACCAAGCAGCTCTTCGACGAAGGCTTCATTAAAGCAACGAAGGAAAAGAAAGTAGAGTTCGATTTCTAATGATCGGCTCCCATACAAAAGAAACATACGAATAAAGAAAAGAGAGCTGATAATTCCATATTTTCGGCTCTCTATTTTATAGGCGGAAAACCGCCGAGGAGAACGATTTAGACAGTGAAAATGAACAAACAGGACGGTTTGCGAGGGGAAAAGTCCGCGAAACGCAGTGAAAAAACGCCCCGCAAAAAGAGTTCCACTAAAGAAAAAAATCCGATGGGGACAGCGTTTGATCTAAAGACATCAATGGAAAGGGCGGAAAGAAAACCCCGCGCAACCAAAGGGCAGACCAGAAAGAATGAAGATGCTTCGTCTCGAACGGTTAAACAAAAAAAACAAACAGCACCGATAAAAGGAACAAAACAATCGACGCATAAAAAAGGAACCACACCTAAGGCGGATAAGATTAAGACGTCTGCAGGCAAGAAAAAAGCCGTAAGAATATTATTTTTGGGCGGTGTCGGTGAGATCGGTAAAAATATGACCGCGATCGAATACGGCAACGATATCATCGTAATTGACGCGGGCTTAACCTTTCCTAATGAGGATATGCCGGGGGTTGATTCGGTTGTGCCCGACGTGACGTATCTTGCCCAAAACAAGGATAAAATTCGTGGCATTTTGTTGACGCACGGACATGAAGATCATATCGGCGGCGTACCGTATTTAATGAAAGAACTCGACCCTGCTACCCCCATTTATGGGACAAAGCTTACGCTAATGCTCATGGACAACAAGTTGCAGGAACATCGTATTCAGAATACTGTCGAGCGCGTTGTCCAACCTGGCGATCGTGTAAAACTCGGCGCTTTTGAGGTCGAGTTTGTCAACGTAAATCATTCTATCTCAGGTGCGTGCGCTTTGGCGATTCGTACCCCTAACGGCTTGATCTATCACAGTGGAGACTTTAAAATCGACCTTACTCCCGTTGCAGGTGACGCGATTGATCTTAAGCGTATTGCCGAGCTGGGTCAAGAGGGCGTTTTGCTCTATTTAGCGGAATCTACGAATATCGAACGCCCAGGATATACCATGAGTGAAACGGTTGTTGGGACAACCCTCGACCATCTTTTTTCCGAGAATATGACCCGCAGAATGATCATTGCGACGTTTGCGTCCAACGTACACCGCTTGCAACAGATCATTGATTTGGCGGTAAAATATCGTCGTAAAGTGGCACTTTCGGGTAGAAGTATGTTCAAAGTGGTCGAAGCTGCAGTCAAAATCGGAGAATTGAAGATCCCCGAAGGTGTTTTAATCGATATTGAAAAGACTAAAAATCTGTTTGACGGAGAACTTTTGATTGTATCTACGGGCTCGCAAGGTGAGCCGATGAGCGCTTTGACTCGTATGGCTTCGGGCGATTTTAACAAGGTTACAATTGGGGGAAATGATACGATTATTATTTCTGCTAACCCGATTCCTGGCAATGAGAAGATGATCTATCGTGTTATCAACAACCTTTACAAGAAAGGCGCGAAGGTTGTCTACGAAAGCTTGGAAAAAATCCACGTTTCAGGGCATGCTTGTCAGGAAGAGCATAAGATCTTGCATAATCTGTTAAAACCTCGTTTTTTCATTCCCGTACACGGCGAATACCGTCATTTGAAACGTCACGCGGAGCTTGCTGAATCATTGGGAATGAGCGGGCAAAATATCCTAATCACCGATATCGGGAACTGTGTGGAATTGACGGATAAGAGTATGAAATTCGGCGAAAACATACAGGCAGGTACGAGATTAATCGACGGAACGGGGGTAGAGGACTACGGAACGAGCGAAGTCATGAAAGACAGATTAAAGATGTCTGCAGATGGGGTGTTTACCGTAGCGCTTGCCGTGACGGGCAACTACGTGATCAATGAACCTGTTATCGAATCGCACGGTTGCGTGTTCGGCGACAACGATACCGAAACGGAATTGACGAGTGTCGTTCAACGCGCTGTTGAGGGTTACAATTACGAGAGTGGTGACAAGACTGATTTGGCGATAACCGTTCGTAAAGTATTAAAAAATTATTTTTACAAAAAGACAAAACAAGCGCCTTTGATTATAGTATCTGTGCTTGAATTATAAGGCGAAAAGGTAGAGATGAAATATACGGCTTCGTTGGTAAAATTGAATATTGACGAACAAATTGCGCAAAGACGAAAAGAGGCGTTAGACCGCGGTATTCCCGTGGCAGACGATGAGACGTTGCAGTTCCTTTTACTGGTTCTCGAAATGAAATGTCCTGTGCGGATTTTGGAGATCGGCACAGCGGTTGGTTTGTCGGGCGTTGCTATGCTTAAGACGTGTCCAAACGCGCGCCTAACGACCATGGAGCTGGAAGAGGACCGTTATATCGAGGCAAAGAAGAATTTCTCCGATTTTGGCGTAGAGGACCGTGTGACCGCATATCTTGGAGATGCGGCGGAGATACTCTCTATGATGGACGGAGAATATGATTTTGTCTTTCTGGACGGTCCAAAAGCGCAATATGAGAAATATTTATTCGACTTAAAGAGGTTGATGAAAAGGGGTGCGGTGCTGTTCTCCGATGACGTACTTTTGTACGGTTGGGTCAGCGGAGAAGAACCGACGCCGCAAAAACGTCATTCTATCGTAGACAAAATTCGCTCTTATTTAGAGGTGATTACTGCGGATAAAGATTTCATAACGTCCGTCTTAAACGTGGGCGACGGAGTGGCTTTGTCGGTATACAACAAGCAAGAATAGCGGTTCAACGCGACCATGGGTGGCACATTTGATGGACAAAAGAGAAAATAAACAAATCAAGGCAGAACTGTTGGCGCCTGCTGGCAGCTATGGGAAATTATTGACGGCTTTTCATTTCGGCGCAGATGCGGCGTACGTTGGTGGAAAGAATTTTTCCTTGCGTACCTTTGCAGATAACTTCACCGCAGACGAATTAAAGAATGCGGTAGCTTTGGCGCATGGACTGGGAAAGAAATTATATGTAACGGCGAACGTTTTTGCGCGTAACGCCGATTTTTCCGTGCTTGGCGATTATTTTACATTCCTGAATGAAATAGGGGTAGACGGGGCGATCGTCAGTGATCCAGGGGCAATCTATACAGCGAAAAAAGTTGCGCCCGATTTGACGTTGCATCTTTCAACACAAGCCAATACCACGAATAAATATGCGGTTAAATTTTGGCAGGAGCAAGGTGTTTCGCGTATCGTACTCGCGCGGGAGCTGTCCTTGAAAGAAATTTCTGAGATACACGATTTTGTCCCCGAGATGGAACTAGAAGCATTTGTCCATGGCGCAATGTGTATTTCGTATAGTGGGAGATGTTTATTGTCCGATTATTTAGACGGACGTTCTTCCAATAGAGGGGCATGCGTGCAGTCTTGCCGTTGGCGTTACGAGGTACGCGCATTGAATGCCACCAACGGAAAATCGGAATGGTTACCGATCGAACAAGACGAAAAAGGTACGTATATATTTAACAGCAAAGACCTGAATATGCTCTCCTATTTACATGAAATGGAGGGGGCAGGTGTGAGTTCATTCAAAATTGAAGGCAGAATGAAGAGCGGATATTATCTCGCTACGGTCATCAATGCGTATCGCCGTTATATGAACGGTGGGGCGTTTGACCTTTCCGAAACGGAACTTTCCAACGTAGCGCACCGCGATTATACGCAAGCGTATGCGCTTGGGGACAACCCTGAAACGGTGAATTATGCCGATAGCCAATCGAAAGGTGACTACGTCTATATCGCTGACGTTATCGCTTGCGAGAACGGATATGTTTTTGCCGAAATGCGTAATCGCTTTAAAGTCGGGGAGAAGTTAGAAATTCTTTCTCCCGACGAAAACAATGGGAAGAGTTTTCTTATCGAAGAAATGTATGACTCGAAAGGTGAATATGCGGAAGACGGAAAGCTGGTGCAGGAGATCTATAAAATCAAGTGTCCGTTTTTAGTAAAAAAAGGCGACTATCTTCGTCGTCAAAAAATGAATTGAGTTGTTGAGGATATAAATATGAAAAAAATTTTATTGATCGCAACGGGTGGTACAATAGCCTCGCATTCTGGGGCAGAGGGATTGATTCCTAAAATGGCAGCGGAAGAATTATTGAAATCCGTACCTGAAGTATTTGACTTTTGTCAACCTTCGGCGATACAAATTTATAACATTGATAGTACCAACGTTACGCCCGATCACTGGATTCGTTTGGCAACGACGATTAAGGAAAACTATGATGCCTATGACGGCTTTGTTGTGTGTCACGGAACGGATACAATGGCGTACACGGCGGCAATGATCTCGTACATGGTACAGCATTCTCCGAAACCTATCGTCTTTACGGGTTCGCAAAAACCGATAGATAAAGAGGATACGGATGGCAGAATTAATCTTCGAGATAGCTTTTTATATGCGACTTCGGGACATGCGTCCGATGTGGTAATCGTCTTCCAAGGAAACGTAATTGCGGGTACGCGCGCTAAGAAAGTTCGCACGAAAAGTTTTAATGCGTTTACCAGCGTGGATTTCCCGAATTTGGCGGTGATACGTGACGGAAGAATTATTCAGTATATAAAGACGCCAAAAGCGGACAAGCCTGAGTTTTATTTGGAACTAAACGATAAGGTCGGGCTTTTGACCTTGACGCCTGGGACAAAAGGGGAGATTTTAGACGCTTATTTTCGCTACAATGACGCGGTGGTACTTTCGGGGTACGGCACGGGTGGAATCCCCGAGGGGGATTATTATGGCTTTTATGACGTGATAGAAAGTTGGCAGAAAAAAGGGAAGACTTTGGTTGTCACAACTCAAGTCCAACAAGAGGGGAGTGATATGGACGTTTACCGTGTTGGTAGAGGTTTAAAAAATCGCTTTGACCTTTTAGAAAGTTATGCGATGACGTATGAAAGTATCATTACGAAACTAATGTGGATTCTTGCACAGACCAAGGCGGATAGCGAGGTTCGTACACTGTTCTACAAGAATATAAATTATGACTTAATCGGTTAAATGAAGGGGGTATGTACGCAATGAATGAGTTAAAACGTTTTGAAGATATGCAGTATGTGCGCCCAGATTTTGTGCGGTTGAAACAGCTTTACGAGCGACTGAATGCCCGTCTTTTAGAGGCAAAAACATATGCGGAAGTGAAGGCGTGTATTTTGGAGGAAGAAGAGATTTCCTCTCACTTGCATACGATGGGAACGTTGGCGATGGTTCGCCATACGATTGACACGACCGATCAATTTTACGAAGCGGAAGAGGAGTTCTTTAATCACGAGTATCCAGAATTAATGCCGTATGCGCAACAGTTTGGATTGAATCTTTTAAATTCCCCGTTTAAGGCGGATATTGACAAGGAATACGGTGAGCAGTTTTTAAAAGCGGTGAAGCTTTCCGCAGACTGTTTCTCTGAGAAGAATATTTCCCTTATGCAAGAGGAAAGCGATCTTGTAAATCGTTATCAAAGACTGACGTCGGCGTGTAAAATTTTGTTTGACGGCGGCGAGCATAATCTTTATGGGATTTTAAAATATTTTTCCGATCCCGACCGCGAGGTGCGTAAAGCGGCGGCAAAGAAATACGCCGAGTTTTTCGAGGCAAACGACGCGGAATTTGGTGAAATTTTTGATAAACTGGTAAAAATCCGTCATCAAATGGGCGTGAATATGGGTTTTGAGGATTTTGTTCCGCTCGGGTACATGCAACAAGGGCGTATGGACTATGACGAGAAGGACGTTGCAGCGTTTAGGGCGCAGGTTTTGGAGACGCTGGTTCCGTTCTGCGAGGAGATTTACAAAGCGCAGGCAAAGCGCATAGGCGTTGATAAAATTCGCTACTACGACGAACAGTTGATTTTTACGGACGGAAACGCAGTGCCAATCGGGGATAGAGAATATCTTGTCGAGCAGGCGCGCAAAATGTATCACGACATGAGCGCGGAAACGGGTGAGTTCATCGATTTTATGTTGGAGCACGGCTTAATGGATTTGGATAACAAGCCCAATAAAGCACCGACGGGATATATGACCACGTTCAACGATTATAAAGCGCCGTTTGTGTATTCCTGCTTCAACGGAACAACGGGCGACGTGGACGTGCTGACACACGAAATGGGACATGCTTTTGCGGGATATATGGCAATGCGCCATCAGCCTTTGCAGGCAATGTGGAGCGAGCCTACGGATATTGCAGAGATACATTCCATGTCCATGGAGCAGTTTGCTTACCCGTATGCAGAGCTTTTCTTTGGCGATAAAGCGGATAAATACCGTTTCCAGCATTTGCAGGAGGCGCTTACGTTTATTCCGTTCGGTGTTGCCGTGGACGAGTTTCAGCACGTTGTGTATAAAAATCCCGAAATGACCCCGAATGAGCGCACAGCGGCATGGAAAGCGTTAGAGGAAAAATATATGCCTTGGCGTGATTATGGGGATGATAACGAGTTTTTCACCCGTGGCGGTTGGTGGTATCATAAATTGCACATTTTCCACTATCCGTTCTATTATATCAACTACACGTTGACGAGCATGGGCGCTTTGGAGTTCAAATCCAAACAGGCGCAGGACAAGGCAAAATGTTGGGCGGATTATATGACCCTTTGCAAGGTGGGCGGTTCGCTCGGTTATTTGGAAACGTTAAAGGCGGCGAATCTCGCCAATCCGTTTGAAAAAGGTAGCGTACAGCGCGCGGTGGGCTACGCAATAGATATTTTGCGCGCAGAACTTAACAAGGAGAATATGAAATGAGAACTTCACAATTACGCAAGTATGCAAAACTTTTAGCAAGAGTCGGGTTGAATGTAAAGAAAGGGCAGTCGGTATTTATCGCCGCATGCTTGGATCAACCTGAATTCGTCACGATGACCGTGGAAGAATGTTATAAGGCGGGGGCTAGCGAGGTGTACGTAGAATGGACGCACCAGCCTGCTGACAAGCTCAGCTCGCAGTACAGAACGTTGGAATCCTTGTCCGAATTAAAGCCTTGGGCAAAGGCAAAGTGGGAATATAAAGCGGAGAAATATGCTTGCCGTTTGTGGATTGAATCGGAAGATCCCGACGGGATGAACGGGGTTGATCAGGAAAAAATGAGCAAAGCCCGTCAAGCGCTGTATCCGCAGATTAAACCGTTTAGAAAGGCGTTGGAAAACAGACATCAGTGGTGTATTGCGGCTGTTCCTGGGAAAGCTTGGGCGAAAAAGGTGTTCCCGCATTTATCCGAACGCCGCGCAGTAGAGGAAATGTGGAAGGTGATTTTGCTCACCGCGCGTGCAGACGGTAAAAACCCCATTGCGGCATGGAAAGAGCATAACGCGGATTTGGACGCACGCTGCGCGTACTTGAACGGTTTGGGTTTGAAATATCTGGAATACAAGAGTTCGAATGGCACCGATTTTACTGTGGAACTTATGCCTGAAAGCATCTTTGCCGGCGGTAAGGAAAAAACGTTGCAGGGCAGAATTTTCAACCCTAACATTCCTACCGAAGAAGTATTCACTTCCCCCAAAGCAGGCGCTGCGGAAGGCATCGTGTACTCGTCTAAACCCCTTTCCTATATGGGTGAATTGATCGAAGACTTCTCCTTGCGTTTTGAAAACGGTAGCGTCGTTGAAGTCAAGGCGAAAAAGGGTGAAGAATTGCTCAAAAAGATGGTTTCGATGGATGAAGGCGCGGCTCGTCTTGGCGAATGTGCTTTGATTCCGTACAATTCTCCCATCAACGAATCGGGCGTTTTGTTCTACAATACGCTGTTTGATGAAAACGCAAGTTGCCACTTTGCTCTGGGGCATGGTTTTAACGAATGCTTAAAAGGCTTTGAAAAGCTGACCGATGAAGAATGTAAAGCAAAGGGAATCAACGACAGTATGATTCACGTGGATTTCATGATCGGTACGAAAGATATGTCGATCGTCGGGATTAAGGAAAACGGCGAACGCGTACAAATTTTCAAGGACGGAAACTGGGCGTTTTAAGTTTCAATCACGAAAAACTGCGGTATAAATAAAGTGAATAAGCGTAAGAGGTAACTTTATGACGAAAATTGATATATTTTCCGGCTTTTTAGGGGCTGGAAAAACAACTTTGATTAAAAAACTGATTCAAGAAGCATATAAAGGCGAGAAGGTAGTTTTGATCGAGAATGAATTTGGTGAAATCGGTATCGACGGCGGATTTTTAAAAGACGCAGGAATCAACGTTACGGAGATGAACTCGGGGTGTATCTGCTGTTCGCTCGTAGGGGATTTTGCCAAGGCTTTAAAGCAAGTATCGGTTCGATATGCTCCCGATCGAATTATAATCGAACCTTCGGGGGTTGGGAAACTCAGCGACGTAATCAAGGCGGTTGCAAACGCGAAGATTGACGATGGAAAACTGAATGCATTCTGTACGGTAGTCGACGCGGCGAAATGTAAAATGTATATGAAAAACTTCGGTGAATTTTTCAATGATCAGGTAGAGAATGCTAGCTGTATTATTCTTTCGCATACCGATAAAACTTCGGAAGAAAAACTTGAAGCGGCGGTGGCACTGTTAAAGGAAAAGAACTCGACGGCAACGGTGGTTACCTCGTCCTGGGATAGCTTGGACGGCAAGGCGATTTTAGCGGCAATGGAGCAAAAGGACTGCTTGCAAGCAGAACTTGATCGCCTCGCAAAAGAGTATGAAGAGTATCGCCATGAACATCATCATGGAGAGTGTCACGACCCGAATTGTGACTGTCATAATCACAGTGAACACGTACATGGTATGGGGGAACACCATCATGAGCATCATGAACAGCACCACCACGACCATGGCGACGGAGAGTGTCATGACCCGAACTGTGCTTGTCACGGACACCACGGACATCATCACGAGGGACATGATCATCACGCGGACGACGTGTTTACCAGTTGGGGAAAAGAAACCGCGCGAAAGTATACGAAAGAAGAAATGCAAGCAATCCTTACGGAGCTTCAAAATGAAGAGACGTACGGCGTGATTTTGCGTGCGAAAGGCATTGTGGCAGGGGCGGAAGAATGGATTCATTTCGATTACGTACCTGGAGAACCCGACGTGCGCTTTGGCAGTGCAGGCGTCACGGGTAGATTGTGCGTTATCGGTTGCGGATTAAATGAAACGGCGCTTGCACAACTGTTCAAGATTTAATAGTGAGGAGAGAAAATGAAGAAATTACCTGCAGAGACTCCCGTTTATCTTTTTTTGGGCTTTTTAGAATCGGGTAAGACGAAATTTATCCAAGAGACGTTTGAAGACCCCCGTTTTTCATCGGGTGAAAAAACGTTGTTGCTTGTTTGCGAGGAAGGGGTGGAGGAGTACGAAACCATCAAATTTTCTAACGCGGAGAGCGTGGATCTTGTCGTGATTGAGGAAAAATCACAGTTGACGGAAGAATATCTTGCGAATTTGCAGATTGAGCACGGCGCAGAACGTATCGTTGTTGAATACAACGGCATGTGGGAGTTGGAAGACTTCTTCAACGCCATGCCTGAGGGGTGGATGGTCAATCAAATTATGACTTTCTTCGATTCGAACACGTTTGTGACCTACAACGCGAATATGCGTCAGTTGGTGTATGATAAGATCAACAATACGCAGTTGGTTGTCTTTAACCGTTACAGTGACAGCATGGACAAAATGGAGTTCCACAAAATTGTCCGTGGAATCAGCCGTCGTTGCGATATTGTTTATGAAAGAGAAAATGGTCAGGCGGATTTTGACGATATTGAAGATCCGTTGCCGTTCGATATCAACGCGCCCGTAATATGTATTGAAGATAAAGACTATGCATTTTTCTACCGCGATTTAACAGAGAATTTAGAGGCGTATATCGGGAAAACGGTCAAATTCCGCGGCTTGGTTGCGACGGACAAGCGGTTATCTCCCCAAGACATTGTGGTTGGACGTCACGTTATGACCTGCTGTGAGGCGGATATTCAGTATTGCGGACTTGCTTGCGTATTGCCTGAGGTTTTGAATCTTAAAACACGTGACTGGATTAGCGTCACTGCAAAGGTCGCATTCCAAAAACACCGTATTTATAAGGGCAAGGGCCCAGTTTTGGTGGCAGAAAAAGTCATTATTTGTGAGAAGCCCGAAGAACAGCTTGCGACGTTCTATTAATTCCTATATACAAAAATCAACGCCATTCAAGGACTAAGTCTTTGAATGGCGTTTTTATACTCCTTAAATGAGCTCAGATAATTTTTGGTAGAAAGAAAACAGTTTTTTACTTTCTTCCTCTGCTTCGGTAAAGAGTGTTTCTGCAGTTTCAGGCTCGGTCTTTTTAAGAGAATTAAAGCGGTTTTCACCCGATAAAAAGCTTTTAAAATCTACGGTGGGGGCTTTGCTGTCTAACACAAACGGATTTTTACCCACCTCTTTTAACCTTGGATCAAAACGGAATAGATGCCAATATCCGCAATCCACCGCCAACTTTTCCTCGTCAACGCTTTTGCTCATATTCGCGCCGTGAGCAATACAAGGGGTGTACGCGATGATAAGAGAGGGGCCGTTATACGATTCTGCCTCGGTGAAAGCGTTTAAAAGCTGTTGTTTGTTTGCCCCCAAAGAGACTTGCGCAACGTAGACGTAGCCGTAGCTCATTGCCATCAGCGCCAGTGGTTTTTTCTTTCTCCGTTTTCCTGAGGTCGCAAACCGCGCAACTGCGCCCATGGGTGTGGATTTTGACGCTTGACCGCCCGTGTTTGAGTATACCTCTGAATCAAGCACCAGAATATTTACGTTTGCTCCGCTTGCGATTACGTGATCTAAGCCCCCGTACCCGATATCGTATGCCCAACCGTCTCCGCCTATGATCCATACGGACTTATCGGTGGCGTTATCGTTCGCAACCTCGCAGGCGAGCCGCATGCCTAGCCCAAATTCAGCATTGTCTTCAAAGAGCGAGTTCGCCCAAGCGGGCCCATGTCCCTCGCGATTGACGGTGTAGGGGCAAGTAGGGGCAGAGCCCCCGTAAATGGACGAACAGCCCGTGGCGTTAGCGATGACCATTTTTTCGCCGAATAATTGAGTGAGGAGCTTGATATAAGCAGTTTCGCCGCAGCCTGCGCAGGCGTAATGGAACTCGAATAAAGGCTGCTGAAATTGACTTCCCTTTACCGTATTTATCGGGAGAGAGGCAGGGAGTTGCGTAAGGGTTTGAGCGAATTCCCAGTTTCTTCCCTCTGTAGGCATAAGATCGAATGCAGGGCGCATTACGAGTGCTTTTTCCTTGGCAGGGCAAACGTTGGCACAGACGCCGCAACCCATGCAGTCGTGCGCCGCTACTTGAATGCGAAAACGGGTATTTGGCATACCGACAGTGGGTTTTGAGATAAAGCCGTTTGGCGTTTCTACGTTCTCAGCAAAGATAAAGGGACGAATGGTTGCGTGCGGGCACACGAATGAGCATTGATTGCACTGTATGCAATTTTCTGGGATCCATTGCGGTATAAGGTAAGAAACGCCGTGTTTTTCTAATTTCGTCGTGCCAGTGGGGACGCTTCCGTCTGGTTTAAAGGCAGACGTGGGCAGACTATCGCCTTTCAAAGAAAGAATAGGGTGAATGAACTTGCGGAAATATGCATCCTCAGGGAAATCGAGTAGGGGGGCGCCCTCGTTGGTTGTCAACCATTCCTTCGGATACTCGATCTTTTTCAACTCACCTTGGACTTGATCTATCGCTGCTATATTCATAGCAACGACCTCGTCACCCTTGCGGCAGAATTTGTTTTTTAATTCCTCTTTAAGATATTCGATTGCTTTTTCATAGGGCATTATCGAGGGATTTAAGAGGAAAAATGCCGCCTGCATAATGGTGCTGGTTCTTCCTTTTAAACCGACTTGGTTTGCGATTTTTGTCCCGTCGATTACATATAGGGAAAGGCGTTTTTTTGCGATTTGATTTTTGAACGTGGCAGGCAGGTATGCGTTGAGTGTGTCTATATCCCCCCAAGGGCAGTTTAAAAGGAAGATCTTTTCCTCCTTGATATCGGATAGCATATCATATCTTGTGAGGTAAGAGGGATTGTGGCAAGCGATAAAATCCGCGCGGTCGATAAGATAGGAGGAACGTATAGGGCTTTTACCGAACCGCAGATGGGAAATTGTCACACCGCCTGATTTTCTTGAATCGTAACAAAAATATGCCTGCACGTATAAATCGGTATGATTGCCGATAATCTTGACGGAGTTCTTGTTCGCTCCAACCGTACCGTCAGAACCCAAGCCGTAAAATTTGCAGGCGACTTGATCGCTGTGCTCGATGAAATATTTCTCCGTGATATCCAAAGAGGTATGGGTAACGTCGTCCGTGATTCCCACCGTAAAATGGCTTTTAGGATTTTCAGATTCAAGGTTTTTGAAAACGGCGTAACACATTGTCGGGGTAAATTCTTTCGACCCAAGACCGTATCTTCCGCCAATAACACGCACGGAGCGTTGTTTCTCTGCCAAGGCGCAAATCACGTCCAAATAGAGTGGTTCACCTGTTGAACCTGCTTCTTTTGTGCGGTCGAGTACCGCAACGTTTTTGCAAGTGCGGGGCAATGCCCTTAAAAATGCCTCGCTGTCAAAAGGACGGTAGAGACGTACTTTGATCAAGCCCATTTTATGCCCGTTACGATTGAGTTTTTCAACGGTTTCTTCCATGGCAGATGCGCCGCTTCCCATCATAACAACGACGTTTTCTGCATCCTTTATGCCGAAATAATCAAAGACATGGTATGCCCGTCCTGTGATTTTTGCGACTTTATCCATCATTTCTTGCACAATGGAAGGCACCGCTAAATGGTAGCGGTTTGCGGCTTCGCGGTTCTGAAAATAGATATCGCTGTTTTGCGCTGTGCCACGTTGTATGGGGCGGTTGGGATCTAATGCCCGTTTTTTGAACTTTTCAATATCGCGCATATCGATCAGTGTTTTTATTTCGTCATATTCCACAACGTCGATTTTGCATGCCTCGTGTGAGGTGCGGAAGCCGTCGAAGAAATGTAAAAAAGGTACACTACTCTTTAGTGTGGCGAGATGGGCAACGATTGCCAGATCCATCACTTCTTGGACGGAGGAGGACGCCAACATTGCAAATCCCGTTTGCCTACATGCCATCACGTCCTGATGATCGCCAAAAATACTCAGTGCATGGGTTGCGATTGCACGCGCGCTGACGTGAAAGACGCAGGGGAGTAATTCGCCAGCGATTTTATACATATTCGGTAACATCAATAGAAGTCCTTGGCTGCAAGTATAGGTTGTGGATAAAGCGCCGCAGGTAAGGCTTCCGTGTAAAGCGCCTGCCGCGCCGCTTTCCGATTGCATCTGTACGACTTTCGGTACTCCGTCAAAAAGATTGTTTTTTCCGTTTGCGGACCATTCGTCAGCGAGTTCCGCCATCGGTGAAGAAGGAGTGATGGGATAGATCACCGCCACCTCCGAAAACGCATAGGAAACGTGGCTTGCGGCGGTGTTTCCGTCCATAGTCATTTTTTTCATAAAAGTCCTCCGTAAAGATTTATACACAGTATTCTCCTTTTGAGCAAAAAAATGCTGTTGAAACACAAAGTGTAAAAGAAAGAA
Source organism: Clostridiales bacterium (assembly GCA_015069365.1). Classification (GTDB taxonomy): domain Bacteria; phylum Bacillota; class Clostridia; order Christensenellales; family Borkfalkiaceae; genus Scatosoma. The sequence goes on from SVIT01000011.1 coordinate 20,703, forward strand.
TTTTGGACATACTAAGAATGGAGGTGAGAACATGAAATATATATGTACAGTTTGCGGTTATGAATATGATGAAACGAAGGGTGATCTCGACCATGGTGTGCCTGCAGGGACAAAATGGGCGGATCTGCCTCAAGATTGGACTTGTCCATTATGCGGCGTTGCAAAAGAGTTTTTTGCGGAAAAATAATTATTAAAATCGTGCGAAAAAATCTTGAAAGACTTGCAACGATTGTTTTTTTCTGTTATAATACTCTAAAGTATTTGGTAGGAGTAATTCAATGGAGATGAAAGATATACAATACGTAGGGGTGAACGATTACAAAATCGACTTGTTTGAGGGTATGTATATGGTGCCTAATGGCATGGCGTACAATTCCTACGTGATTATGGACGAGAAAATTGCCGTTATGGATGCGGTGGATGGGGCTTTTGTCGCGGAATGGTTGGATAAGGTGGAAGAGGTACTGAACGGAGCCAAACCAGATTATCTTATCGTACAGCACATGGAACCTGATCATTCAGCGGGTATTTTTGCCTTTATGGAAAAATATCCAAACGTTAAAATCGTATCGTCGTCCAGAGCGTTTATGATGATGAAAAATTATTTCGGCACGGATTTTTCTGACCGTCAAATCGTTGTTGGAGAGGGGAATAGTTTGCCTTTAGGCTCGAGGGAATTGCTGTTCTTTGCAGCACCGATGGTGCACTGGCCCGAGGTTCTTATGACCTATGAAAAGACGGAAAAAATACTCTTTTCAGCAGACGCGTTTGGAAAATTCGGGGCGTTGGACGTTGAGGAAGAATGGGCGTGCGAAGCGAGAAGATATTATTTTGGGATCGTTGGAAAATACGGCGTCCAGGTACAGATGCTGTTGAAGAAACTTTCGGGTTATGAGATCACGGCAATTTATCCTTTACACGGCCCGATTTTGAGAGAGAATCTGGGGTATTATTTAGATTTGTATAATACTTGGTCGAGTTACGGCGTGGAGAGCGAAGGCGTATTGATTGCATATACTTCCGTTTACGGTAACACGAAAAATGCGGTGGAATTGTTGGCGGAGGAATTGAAGAAAAACGGCTGTAAAAAGGTGGTTGTCAACGATTTGGCTCGTTGTGATATGGCAGAAGCGGTAGAGGATGGGTTCCGTTATGGAAAAATCGTTTTTGCAACGACTACCTATAACGGGGAGATTTTTCCTTTCATGAGAGAGTTTATCCACAACTTGACCGAGCGCAATTTCCAAAACAAAACGGTTGCGTTTATTGAGAACGGGAGTTGGGCGCCTATGGCAACGCGCGTGATGAAAGACTTGCTTTCAAAATGCAAGAATTTGCAATATGCAGCGACCGAGGTAAGTATTTTATCCGCATTAAAAGAAGAAACGCGCGAGAAAATTGCAGAACTTGCAAAAGAGTTGTGTGCAGAATAACAAGTGAAAAGAAAAACCGCAGATTTGCGGTTTTTTTCTTCTAAAAATCTTGCAATTCGTATTTTTTTATGATATAATGCATTTATAAATCATTTGAGAGGACAAAAAAGATGGAAAATATTATGATTTGTAACTGTATGCAGGTATCGGTGGCGGATATTGAAAAAGCTTTGCACGAAGGTCAGCAGTTTGCCGACGTAGAGAAGCAGTTTGATAAAGTGCAGGCGATTACGCACTGTTCCACGGGTTGTGGTGGCTGTCATGACAAAGTGTTGGACGTTATCTCTGAGTTGATGGGTTAATATTGATAAAAGTGAAAAATGGTAGCACCTCAAATATGGCTTGGGGTGCTTATTTTTTTCGGAATTGCCTCTTCAAAACAATATGTCTTGACAATTATAACATTTAATGTTATAATTTTAAGTAATAAAAGGTTTAACCTTGCGGAGAAAAATATGGAAATGGTATTATTGACCGCGCTTGGCGTGGGTGGTGCGACGATAATTGGCGCGCTAATCGGTTTTTTATTTAAAAATCCGTCACATAAATTCAACGATATAATTCTCTCGTTCGCGGCAGGAGTCATGCTTGCGGCAGCGGTCTTTGGATTAATTCTTCCGTCTTTAGAATACGGTGGTAACTGGTCGATTCTCGTGACGGTCGTTGGGATTTTGTTGGGCGCGGTATGCTTAAATTTAATAGACAAGCTCGTTCCGCATTTGCATAAAATGACGGGACTTGACCAAGAGTCGCATCCTGAAAAGACGGCGCAATTAAATAAGGTGCTGTTATTCGTGATTGCAATCGCTATGCATAATTTGCCTGAGGGCATTGCGGCTGGGGTTAGTTTCGGCACGGAAAACGTAGCGCAGGCGCTGACGGTGGCAGGCGGTATCGCCTTGCAAAATATTCCAGAAGGCATGGTGATTATCGCTCCGATGATTGCTGCAGGAATGAGCAAAAAACGCACCTTCCTCATCGCGCTTGCAACAGGCGTGGTTGAGGTAATCGGTACGTTGATCGGGTATTTTGCGGTCAGTATCTCCACGATTATTCTTCCGTTTGCCTTGGCGTTTGCAGGGGGGACGATGCTGTACGTTATCAGTGATGAAATGATCCCTGAGACACATTCCCACGGAAACGAGCGGGGGGCAACGTACGCGCTTTTGATTGGTTTTGCTCTTATGCTCACATTTGATTTCTTCTTAGGGTAATGTATAATAACGATTGATTTTACTGACTATTTATGATAGAATAAGGCAAAAGAGGAGCTAGCGGTGCGAGAGGCTGTAAAAAAGCATAAAATGTTGATCGTGGACGGAAACAATCTATTGTTTCAGATGTTCTATGGAATCCCTACAAAAATTTATAATAAGCGTGGCAGAACAATTCATGCGACGATAGGTTTCGTTTCGGCGATCCAAAGAATGATTAAAACGTATGCAATTGATCGCTGCGTCGTGGTATTTGACTGTGATTCCTCTCAAGAAAGAAAAGAGATTTTAGAGGACTATAAGGGAAACCGTCCGCAGGACTGGGAAACTCTTCCCATGGATGAAGTCCCTTTTTTTGAGGAGGAATACATACGCGAATGTCTTGCATATTTGAATATTACCACTCTTGATTCTTGCGGTATGGAAGCAGATGATTTGATTGCCTCGATCGCATTGAAAGAGGAAAGAGAAAACGAGGTGTATATTGCGTCGTTTGACAGCGATTTTTTTCAGTTGATCAATGAAAACGTTTCGGTGATACGATATCGCGGAAAGCATACGAAAGTGGTGGATTTAGTAACATTTATGCAGGAGTTCTCCTTTCCTCCAAATCGCTACGTTTTATTCAAATCTTTGACGGGTGATACTTCTGACAACGTACATGGGGTACCCGCAATCGGTAAAAAGCGGGCTACCGAGCTGGTTTGCGTATATCCCGACATTGAAGCGCTTTCGATGGGAAATTTGGATTTTCTTCCGCAAAAGGCGAGGGAGAGTCTTTATAGCTCTTTAGAGATCGTAAGGCGAAATATACGCTTGATTATGCTCGAGGAAAAACCGATTGAAAAATATTGTGCATGCTTTAATGCTGAACGGATTTTAGAAACGAATTCCCAGGTATTAAGCGCATGCCGCATCTTTGATTAATTATTCAAAAAATATGCATATTTACACAAAAAACAAGAGAGGTGTTTATGAGAGGAATTAAAAGGCTTGCCGTTTTAGCGGTGCTGAGTATTACGTATGTTTTTTCTCCGTTGACGGCAACGGTATCGGTAAATGCTGCCGAGCCGACTGGTTACGCCAAGGCAGAAGACGTTGTGTATGTAAAAGATGGGAAAAAAGTGGCGAACTGGGGCACGCGCGAAGAAGAATGTACGTTTTTGTCTACCTATGCCGCGGCTTTTTATCAAGGTGATTATTCCTACGAAGCTCTTTCCAAAAAGAATGGCGGGACGTCGAAAGAGAATGCCTCCAACAGTGATTTATATGGCTCGCTGCACGATTTAATGGAGACAAAACATAAGACGCCGCCTACTTACGGAGACGCGCGCTATTTGTTCGGTTATACCGATTGTGAACGCAGTGACACGGCGACTATATCATGTTTCTATTCGGCGACGGATTTCAACAATAAGTGGGATCAAGGTGCTACGTGGAACAGAGAGCATACTTGGCCGAAGAGTAAATCTTTGAACGGCAGTTCCAAAGGCGGCGCAGACGAAGATGATTTTATTATGCTTCGTCCTACCTTGACGTCTAAAAACTCCGATCGCGGAAATACAGCTTATGGGGAAAGCGCTGGTTTCTTCGATCCTGGCGAAAAGGTGAGGGGGGATTGCGCGAGAATTGCCCTTTACGTTTATACTCGCTGGGAAAATACAAAATATATGTGGGGTGAAAGCGGCGTTATGGAAAGTCTTTCCATTCTGTTAAAATGGATGGAAGAAGATCCCGTTGACACTTGGGAAATGGGCAGAAACGACGCAGTGGAATCTATTACGGGCACAAGAAACGTGTTTGTTGATTATCCCGAATACGCATGGCTTTTATTCGGGGAGAAAATTCCTGCGGATATGACGACGCCTTCGGGGCTTGCAAAATCTTTAGGAGAGGTGGGTTCTCCCAGCGTACCCTCTGAACCTTCTGAACCCTCTGAACCTACTAAGCCCTCTACGCCTTCCGAACCTTCGGATGGTAAGGAAGAGAAACCGACGGGCGGCTGTGAAGAGGGGGTACATGATTACAGCGAATGGATTACGGTTAAAGAGGCGACAGACAGTCAAAATGGGCTGAGAATGCGTACATGCTATGCCTGTGGGGCTACAGAGGATGAAATTTTGCCTGCAACGCATTCGTCTCCTGGAACGTCTGATTTGATGTCAATGATCGGCTGCAATGCCTCTCTTGGCGTTGTTTCGGGAGTAAGTGTTATGCTCGCTTGCGCATTTGTAATTTTGCGAAAAAAGGAATAAAGTCTTTGTAAGGAGAACGGACTGAAATTCGTTCTCTTTTTTATTGGGTGCACGGGACAATAGACGCTATTAGCGACAAAAAAATAAAAAAATCGACTTTTTTTGTGATTAGGGTTGACATTTTTGTTTTTTTCTGCATAATAGTATTAATCGGGTAATTGATTGCTTGGCGGTTTTTTATATCGAGAATTTGTTTAACGAGGAAAATTTATGCATACGGAGACAAAAACAAAGGGGCTTGCTGGAGTCAGACAATCTACTTTTATACGCAAGCTGAACGCGTTCGTGCTTTCGCCTTGGATGTTGGGGCTGCTTGCTGCGTTGACGGTATTGACGTTCATTTTTTCGCTGGAATTGTATTACTACACGTTCGTATTGTTCTATGGGATATACGTTACTATTTTTGCAGATGATTTACTTCCGTTGGTGCCAGTATTCATTTTGTGCTACGTCGCACCGTCAATGTCGAACAATCCTGGGACTACGGCCGACTCTGTTTTTTACGGCAGCAAGGGTGGAATCTACATATTGGTTTTGGCAGCGATAGCCGTGGCGTTTATTTTTGCCAGAATTGCCACGGATAAAAACATGGGATTTAAGCGTCTGTTCTGCGAAAAACGTTCTTTGCTTTGGGGCATGTTGGCGCTTGGCGCGGTATATTTGCTGTCAGGTATAGGCAGTAAAGACTATAACAAGTTCATACTGCAGAATTTGGTTATGTCAACCATTCAATTTGCCTCTGTATTTCTCTTGTATTTTCTCTTTACAGCGACGGTTAACTGGGAAAAAGCGCCCAAGGATTATTTCGCGTGGGTTGGGATGTTTGTTGGGTATACCGTTTTTGCAGAATTGATGTACGGCTGTGTTGTTCAGGGAGTTTTTGAAAGCGGGTTAATTAGAAAAATATTAATCAACTTTGGTTGGGGTATGCAAAATAATATTGGTGCGATGCTTGCGTTTACGGTGCCGTTTCCTTTGTATTTAGCGTGTAAAAGTAAGCGCCCTGGTATTTTCTTGATTTTGGCGGCAGTTTTGGCAGCTTCTGTCTTTTTGACGGGGTCGAGAACCTCGATGCTTGGGGTAATTCTCTCTTTTGGCGTACCGTTTGTGATTGCGTTTGTAAAGTGTGAAAACAAGCGTGGATTCCGTATAACGAGCATGGTTTTCTTTGTACTTTGCGCGGCGATGTTGGTGGTATTTTGGGATAAAGTCATGAACATGTTTTCGACTGTGCCTAGCATTTTTAATCCCGACAGCGAAACTGGATATAACGATAGCGGACGGTTTAAAATCTACAAAAACGGTATTGAAATTTTTAAACAAAATCCCATTTTGGGCGGTTCGTTTTTCTCGACCGATTCCAAGCCTTACGACCATGCTACAGTGCAGGCTTTTAGCGACTTTTTCCCTCCTCGTTGGCACAATACGACGGTGCAGATTCTCGCTTGTTGCGGTACGTTGGGTATGATCGCATATTTGTGGCATAGAATCGATACCGTAATCCTGTTCGTAAAACGTGCAAATTTGATGAAAACGTTTATCGGGATTTTCGTGCTGACCCTTGTTATGATGAGTTGGCTGGATTGTCATTTCTTCAATGTCGGTCCGACGATGTTCTATTCCATTGCCTTAGCATTTGCGGAAAAATGTCAAGGGCCTGAAAAGCAACCCAAAATAGAAGAAAAAGAGGACGACGATTCAGGGGTATTGGTCGTTGTTGCCGTGCCTAAAGATAGACAGGACAAACAATAATTCAGTGACTAAACAAAAGAAGAACGAGTTTGGAGTGATCCATGCTCGTTTTTTTTGTGACTAAATTGTGAAAAAAACTCTGATTTTTCCTAAGGAAACACGAGAATTGAAGAAAATGTCATTTAACATTATGACATTCTGTTTTAAAAAAAATTTTTTCAAAAAATTAATTGCTCAATCTTACAGATTGTAGTATAATCATGTTAGAAGAAAAAATGTCGAATTATGCAAAAAATTTTATATACGATTGTCGACGCAAAAGAACAAAGGAGAAGAGGATTTCGGCGAAGGTAAATTCGTCGGTGCGGAGTTCAGGATTATGTTGGTAAAGATTGAAGGGTTAGGTAAAAAATACAGCGCGAAAGCGAAATACACGATTGAGGATATAAACCTTGAAGGCGATGCAGGCGAGATCATCGGTATCTTGGGTCATAACGGCGCGGGGAAATCGACGACGATCAAATGCGTGACGGGGATGCATCCTTACGAAAAGGGCAAGATCACGATTTGCGGATACGATATGGCGGAAAACCCTATCGAGGCGAAAAGAAACTTCGGTTATGTCAGCGACGAGTTCACACTCTTTGAGAAAATGACCGGTTATGAGTTTATCAACTTCATGGCGGATATCTACAAGGTCAGTGCAGAAGAAAGAAAAGCGCGGGTAGACGAGTTCCAGCAGCTGTTCGCTCTCGGTGATTCCATCTACAATGAGATTTCTTCTTACTCTCACGGTATGAAACAGAAGATTTCCTTGATGGGAGCTTTGATACATAACCCCAAAGTTTTCATTTTGGACGAACCGATGGTAGGGTTGGATCCTTACACGGCGAACCAAGTTAAAAAATTCTTCAAACAACACAGTGCGAATGGCAACCTCGTATTGTTCTCTTCGCACAATCTGGACGTTGTTGAGAAACTGTGTGACAGAGTATATATCATCGACCAAGGCAGAATCTTGGAAGAGATTAACATTCGCGAATTCAAAGAAAGCGGTAGAGGGGATTTGGAAGAATACTTCCTCTCCATCACTAAGAGGGTTGCGAAAGTATGAGCAGTTTTTCCACGTTATGTAAGTACGAATTTAAAAAGCAGTTTCCCTTTAAACTCAAAAAAGGTCGGGTAGACATTTTGGGGAATCTGTTGTCAATCCTGATTACTCTTTTGATTGTTGCCGTTGTGATCACGTTGCTTTCTGCGATTGCGGTCAACTACGTGGCGATCAAGCTGAACAAGGTTCGTGATCCGCTTGCCAGAGCAAACGAACTGCTGAATCTGTTTTATGCAGTGATCATTGTGGCGATGAGCTTTATGTGCGTCGAGACGATGCGTAAAACGTTGACGCAGAAGAAAGACAGAGAGATGTTCTTGCGTTTACCCGTTAAACCGCAGACCATCTTCTTAAGCAAACTGGCAATGTTGATGCTCGGCAATTACATTATCGGCTTTTTCCTGATTGTCCCCGTAAACGTAATCATTTTTATGGCGTTAAAGCCTGCGGCGACCTTCTGGCTGACAACGTTCCTTGTTTGGGTGTTGTTACCGATCATTCCGTTCTTTATCGCAACGGTGCTTTTGGTGCCGTATATCAAGTTTATTGATTTCGTCAGCAATAAATACATCGTGCTGTTCGTATTGGTCAGCTTGATCTTGATCGGAGCATTCATTCTCTATTCGGGCTTGCTCACAGTCGTGCAGTCCTTGCTCGAGACTGGCTCTATCAAATTTTTATTCAATGAGGACTTTATTAATTTTCTGCAATCGCTTTTGACTTGGACGTATCCAGCGAACATGTTTGCGTCAATCGCTTTGGGGCAGAATTTGTTAAAGGCAATCTTGATTGTTATTGGGTGTGTGGCGGTATCTATTGCTGTTATCTATGCGATCACGAAAACTCTCTTCTACGTAACGCTGTATAAAAACGATAATCGTTTGAAGACAGGCAGAAAGAAGGACGGCTACAAACGATTGTCTCCCGTGCTTTCGCTGATTAAGAAAGAGTTTATCTCCGTTTTCCGTGAACCGAAGCACATGTTTTCGTATTTTGCGATCGCAACGGCGATGCCGATCATGGTCTATTGCTGTTACACCTTGTTCGAATCTTTGATTAGCAACTCACTGGGGCTTAGCGCAAACTTTGCATTGGCACTTCTCATTGTTTTGGTGTTCAGTATTTTGACGAATACCTTCTGCGCAACAAATATCAGTCGTGACGGTTTGGCGGCGCTCAAGAGTAAGGTGTTCCCCATAAAACCCTCCCGTCTGTTGCTGTCGAAAGTGCTGTTCTGTGCAATCGTCAGCACGCTGTCTGTAATCGTCAGCGTCGTAATGTTGGTTGCGGCGACTTCGCTTTTGATCTTCGAAGGTTTGCTGTGTTGTGTGATTGGAGTGCTCTTCTCGTTCTCGCAGATTTTCTTAGCAACGCGAATGGACTTGAATCACGCAAAGGTTTCGGCGTCTCCCATCGAGGTGGAAAAGATCAGCAACCGTACGGTATCTAAGGTCGTATTCCTTGGCTTGGTGTTGGCGATTCTTTTGGGCATTATGGCAATGTTCATCAGTATCTTTGCTACGGCAAGCGGAATCGGGTTTATTCAAAAACTCAACTTAAAATCCTGGTATACGTATCTATTCCCTGCGATCGGCAGTGTCTTATATCTCAGCTTTGCGCTGTTCTATTACACGTATAAGATCGACAAGAGTTTCGAACGGTTGATCGCATAAGGAGAAAACGTCATGAGTAAGAAATTGATTTTATTGATGTTGGCGTTGCCACTCCTTATCATGTTGAGTTTGTTCACTGCAACGAGTACAGTCAGCCTTGCGGTCAGCGTACCCGTTTCAAAGATAGAGATCACCAGTGATCCCGTTGTGTATTTGGATTTAGACGAGGCGGAAACGTATGCGGTAGATTATACGATCTATCCCACGAATGCGGCAAATAAAAACGTGACCTTCTCGACGGAAAAGATCGGCGAAGAGCCGTTGGCAGAGCTGGAATATAACGAGGGAATCATCACTCCCAAAACCTGCGGAAAAGCACTCGTATATTTAACGACGGTGGACGGCGGTTTTAAGGACAGTTTCATCATTCAGGTCGACTCGCAGAGTTTACAAGCGATCGCGGCAACCGTTTCCGACGCGGTTATCGACGTAGGCGGAACGGCAACGATCACTACAGAATTTACTCCGCTTAATGCACCCAACAAACAGTTGCGCTATGAAATTATCGAAGGTGATGGCGTAATCAGCGTAAATGCGCAGGGGCTCGTGACGGGCTTGGACGTTGGTGTGGCTACGGTGAAAGTGATTTCCCGTATGAACGAAGCGATCTGCACAGAGGTATCGATTGAAGTAAAGAGCTCCGCTGCAATGCAGCTTGTAGAAGACAAAGTTACAACCACGACGAAACAAACGGGCGGTTCGATTAAACTGTTCATTGACAGCGAAGTGGCGGCGGTTCCTACGATTGAAGTTTTGGATGCGGACGGAAACGCAACGGACTCTGTAATTTCTTATACGATAGATACGGTCAATAAAGTATTGAATTATACCTATCTTGATACAGAGTTTGAAGGAAGACTCACGTTGAAATTGACGGTGAACGTTGAAGGGTTAGATCCGTACGTGGACAGCTGTACCCTTATACGTATCAATCAGATGCAAGCGCATTGGTTGGACGGCGATGGGGTTACAATCATCGAGTTGGGCGCAACCAAGTACGTAGCCTTTGAATGGGTTCCCGCTGACATTGAAGTAGAGTGTACCCCCAACTTATCCAACGATTATATTTCGATAGAAGTGGATCTGGCAACGGGCATGCTGAAAGTGGTTGCAAATAAGTTGGGACCTACAGCCGAAGAGAGCAATACGGTCGTTACGTTGACGTTGACGGATAAAAACAACCCTGACAGTAAAGTGGTGCTTGTTAAAACGATCGCTATATACAGTTTCTAATGCGTATACATGCGTAATTATTTATGGAAAGCGTAAGCACGAAAAAACAAAACGGGCTTATATTAAATAACGAAAGAAAAATAATTCAGGAGATAAAGTGAACATGAAAAAGACTTTATTAGCAATTTTGGTTGCATTATGCAGCGTGACGATGGTACTTGGGTTTGCATCTTGTGGGATACCCACGACGCCCCCGACGTCATCGCCTACTGAGGTAGTAGTGACCTATACGTTGGACAGCAACAGCTTCAATAAGACCGTAGCATACAAAGGCACGGTAAATTATGGTACGCTGAAACTGAAAGGCAGTGACGGTAAATCGGTCAACGTTACCAAAGATATGGTTACGGGTGTAGACACGAACAGTGTTGGGGCAAAACAGCTCACCGTAACCTATAAGGGTGTTTCGCACAAAGTAGACTATACCGTTAAATACGAGGTAAAGTTTATGGCGGACGGCGCTTCGCTTGGTACGCAGTACGTACTTTCCGCAGACGAGATCGATATTCCGAGCGGTTATGAAATGGACGAATGGGAACCCGCTATCCCCGTTGCGCCTCAAACGATCAGTGATAATATGACGTTTGTTTATAAAGACGGTGGTTCGAACCCTACTGGCAATATGTCTGTAACGTTGGGCGGTAACGAATGTAAGCTTTACGTGGGTGAAGAACCTGCGACGTTCTCGGTTAGCGTATCGGCTCCTGCAACAACGAAGGTTAGATATGAAGTAACCAGCTCCAATGCTAACGTAACGGGTGTTTACAACGCAGGGGTTGTCATTGTCAACGCAACCAAGATCGGCGTCAGCGAATTGACTGTTAAGGCGATCAATACGGAAAATGCTGAAGACTATGCGATTGCAAAGAAAACGGTTGTTGTTATGCCTGCAACGAAACCCATTATCGTGCAGTCTGCAAATACCTATGGTATTGAAAAGACTCTCACGCTCGGTGGGGTTGACGCAGACGGTACCGACAGCACCTATCAATTGACTCTTTCGCTCGGCGATGAAAATAAAATC
>SVIT01000012.1 GCA_015069365.1 Clostridiales bacterium
AACAAAAATATTCAGTTGTAAAAGTCCAAAAACCCCTTATAAATCAAGGGTTTTCGGGGATAAGCCTTCCAATAACGAGTACAAATTTCAAGACCGCCTCGTTATGACCGCTTCGATATTCCTGCAAAAATTATTAACTTGTACAAAAGTCATCTTATCAAACTTTCTGTCCATTATTATACCCTGAAAAACAAATCTTGTCAATGATTTTTACCCAACATTTCTCCTACATCCCCTCTTATAATAGATTTTTTTTCGACAGTGTGCTATAATACAAAGAAAAAAGGTGTATTATGCAAAATCAATTAAAAGACCTCGCAACGGCGCTCGGCGCAGATATCGTCGGGTTCTGTCAATTAAGCGACGCTCCTATAAAAAATTTACCCAACCATTTTTATGCAGTTTCCATCGGCGTGAAACTGTCGGACGCCATTCTTGAAACCATTGACGGCGCCCCCTCTTTTGCCTATTTTCAACATTACCGCACGGCGAATACTCTGCTCGACCAGATCGCATTCCGCTTGGCGCGCGAAATTGAGAAAAACGGTTATTCCGCTCTGCCTATCGCCGCCAGTCAAAGTCTTGGGAAAAACAACCCCTATCGAGGCATTTTACCCCATAAGACCGCGGCAGTGTTATCGGGGCTTGGTTTCGTCGGAAAAAGCGGGCTTTTCCTCTCCGAAAAATATGGGAGCAAAGTCCGTCTTGCCACCGTCATCACGGACATGCCCCTATCGAATGAATTGCCTGTCATTGAAAATGGGTGCGGAGAATGCCGTATCTGCCAGAACGCTTGCCCTGCGGGAGCAATCTACGGAACAAAGCCCACCTATGACGGAGAACGTAATTTCGACGCTGAAAAATGTTCGCGTTATATGAAAGAGCATTTTCAAGACATCGGCAGAGGAAGCGTCTGCGGCGTATGTATCCGCGTCTGCCCGAAAAACAAATTATGCCGTTAAAAACGGAGAGCATTGAGCTCTCCGTTCCTTTTTTATAAACTCTCGTATAATCTAAGCTTCGTCGTATAATCTACGTCAACACCCTCAAGTGCCGCGACAAACTCTTCTTCCGTCTGCACCGCGCTCAACGTCTTCCATGCTGCCAGTTTTTTAGTGTTCTCCCCAGCCGCCGTCGTCAACACTTTTTTCACGTGCGAAATCCATTTTTCCAATCTGGTCTTTGCCTCGTAAATCACCTCAATACGGTAAGTCTTCGTAGGATCAAATGCAAAACGAACTTCTAAACAATCGGAAAGGCGGGTGGTATACGTTTCCTCTTCCATACCGTCGATAAAGAAACGGACTCTGCCCTTTTCTACGTTTTTGAACAGCACGCGCATCTCACGGTTTTCAGGAATAACCGTACCGTCACCGTGCGTGAAAATTGCCAGTGATTGCGTACATGCCCCATTCACCTCTAAAAATTCAGACTTAAACTCGGTCAACAGCGCACTGTATTTTTGCTCGTCTAAACCATCCTCGTAAAGGCTGTAAACATTCGTTCCCTCAAACGCCCAAATCTCCATTTTTTCAGGGTTTTTCACCGCATTTTTATTATCCAACGACAAAGGAATAATCGCGCCAGCTTTTGCAAATACGGGGATAGAATCTAATCCGCGAAGAAGCATCACTTCTTTCCCACCCTCTGCAATCTCGTATACGTCTCCAGTGAAAATATCCGTCCATTTGCCCTGCGGTAACCAGGCGCGTACACGCGCGTACCCATCCGGGTATTGTTTTTGCGTAACGGGCGCAACCAACAGCTCACTACCGAAAAGATATTCTTCACGATAATTATATGCAGACTTATCTTTCCACTCGTAATAGATCGGTTCAACAAGCGCCTTTCCGTCCACGCAGTTGCGATAAGACGCATTATACAAATACGGAACGAGTTTGTGTCTAAAACGCAAGAAATCGCCGATAACCAACCCAGCGCTGCCGTACATCCAAGGTTCTTTCGTCATGGTTTCGTCGCAAGTACAGTGCAAACGATTGATCGGGCTGAATACCCCATACTGCACGTGTCTTACGAACAGTTCGTCTGATTTTTCACCGAAATTGTGTCCGCCGATATCATGACTCCACCACGTATAACCGATATTGCTTGCCGTCGCGGTGAAATAAGGCAAATACGCCAACGTCTTCCAAGAAATAACGGTATCCCCAGAGAAGCCGACAGGGTAACGGTGAGAACCCACCCCTGCGTATCTGGACAAAATCAAAGGCACCGTATTTTTAGATGCATTGTCATAATAATGATAGTGATTGAGCGCCCACAACGGATCGTATTTCATTTCGATCGGAGCCGCCGCTCTTTCCCAGTAAGGACGGTTATCCCGCCACTCGATATTCTCCTGCTGCCAGTCGATCCACCAAAAGTCCACGCCCATCGCTTCGTGGGGGGCATGTACGAGATCAAAGTATGCATTGATAAATCTGTCATAGGTAAATTCGAAAGGAATCTGTTTACTCTGCGAGTAATCAATGCCCATTGCATTCGCCATATTTTCATAGCAATCTTCCCACCAACGGATACCGCTGGACGGATGAAGATTGAGGGTGATCTTTACTCCTTTTTCATGCAATCTATCCAAGAAACCTTTTGGATCGCGGAAAAGATACTTATTCCAAGAATATCCCGTCCAGCCCATATTAGGTGCGTTGTCCGTGCCGATCTGCTCGGGAGTATTTTTTCCACTCTCGGTGATTCCTTTCTGCTGATCGACCTTATCCGAATAATGCCAGTCCATATCCACCGTCGCAACGCTGATGGGAATGTTTCTGTCTTCAAATTTATTCAATACGCGGATATATTCTTCGTCCGTATACACGTGATAACGGCTCCACCAGTTCCCTAAAGCATAACGAGGCAACAAGGGAGTAGTACCGCAAATCATATACAGCGCGCGCACAGCTGCGCGGTAGTCGTCGCCGTAAGCAAACACGTATTCGTCACTGCCTTCCCCGAGGATAGGTTTTACCTGTCCGTCCGCGCCCAACGTGAGCGATTGAGAATCATCCAACACCGCCACGCCCGTCGTCGAACAAACTCCTTTCCCGAGCGTTATCTTTTTAGGCTTTTCCTCGCCTATGATTTCAGCGGGATAATAATCGTCGCCGTTGCATTTATCCAACGTACGGTACGTACCCAAAAGGTTGCCGTAATTATCCAACGTTTTACGGGTAGAACCAAATTCAACGCATACCTGCCCCCTTTCTTTGTATAAAATGAGACGGCAAGCGGACGTTTCAATTATAGCGTGCGCGTCATCTGCCGACAGCTTGTAATCCTGCGGTTCCATATTTCTAAACCAAACTGCTTGCGTGGCGTCGTCGCGGAATTTCCGCATTTTGTTTTTCTCAACGCGGAACAGACGGTCTGCAAGAACCGTCACACGGTAATCCATCCAGTACACGATGTTTTTCTCATGCGCTTTTGGCGCCGTTTGTACGATCAACCGTTCGTTTAACATAATGACTCCCTTTGCCGTTTGCACGGCGCTTTCTAATTATTCTTCGATAAATGTAAATCTTTTATACTCTTTGCCGTCGCGAATCAGAGTTTCATTCCACATGGATGCAGGACGTACCCATACCGCGCGTTCTCCGTATAAAGCGCGGTAAACAACGAGTTTTTCGCCCGTTTCAGAGTGCGTCGCAAGATGTAAAACCTCGTACTCCATGCCTTTGAAATGACGGTATTTACCTAATTTTATCCCGTCCATATTATTTCATGCACTTAACCAGCACGGCTTTCTGCGCGTGTAAACGGTTTTCCGCCTCGTCAAAGATTTCATTTGCGTGCGCCTCAAAGACCTCGGCTGTGATCTCCTCTTCACGGTGCGCGGGCAGACAGTGCAACACCATCGCCTTTTCGTTGGCAACTTTCATAACCTCTGCATTGATCTGATATCCCGCGAAGATCTTTTTTCTTTCCTCTGCCTCGCTCTCCTGACCCATGGACGCCCAAACGTCGGTGTACAGAACGTCTGCACCTGCCGCCGCTTCCAATACGTTATCCGTACAAGTAAATTTACCGTTCTCTTTCGCCCAAGCCATAATTTCGGCGTCGGGCTCATACCCCTTAGGGCAAGCAACCGCAACCTCCATACCCATCTTGATACCGCCGACAATTAACGAGTTAGTCATGTTGTTCCCGTCGCCGATATAGCAAAGCTTGTTCCCCTCAATCGCCCCTTTATGTTCGCGGATCGTCATGAGGTCAGCAAGCACTTGGCAAGGGTGACAATAGTCCGTCAAGCCGTTGATAATGGGGATACTGCCGTATTCAGCCAAATCTTCCACCTCTTTTTGATCAAAGGTACGGATCATGATTCCGTCCAAATATCTCGAAAGTACGCGCGCGGTGTCCTGCACGGGCTCCCCTCTGCCGATTTGCAGATCGCGAGAGCTTAAAAAGAGTGCCTGACCGCCCAAATCATACATACCCACCTCGAAAGATACGCGCGTGCGAGTAGAGGATTTTTCAAAGATCATACCCAACGTCTTACCTTTCAAAAGGTGATGTTTGATCCCGTTTTTCTTTTCAAATTTCAGCTGGTCCGCAAGGTTCAATACGTGCGTGATTTCCTTTTTCGACCAGTCCATAAGCTTTAACAAATGTTTCATTCTTCTATTACTTCCTTTAAGGTTTTTATCGATTTTTCCAACAGTTCCATGGGGATATTGAGCGCAGGAAGCAGGCGCACCTTATGTTTCGCCTTGATCACGAGAACACCGCGTTTCATGCATTCCGCAATCACCGCGCCCGCGTCCTTCTCACACTCGATCCCGATCATTAAGCCCTTGCCCGAAACGGATTTTACCCCTTTTGCGCCACTCAACTGAGAGAAGATATAGTCGCTCTTTTCGCGTACTTCTTCCAGAAGTTTTTCGTCAATACGGCGAAGAATATCAAGAGCCCCTGCGCAAGCGATCGGGTTTCCGCCGAACGTTGAACCGTTCATGCCAGGCAAAAATAAATTTTCCACCCGCTGTCCAAGCATAGTCGCGCCGATGGGCAAGCCGCCGCCCAAGCCCTTTGCCGTCGTAACGACGTCGGGAGAAATACAATAATCCATATACGCGTACAGCGCGCCCGTTCTGCCGTTGCCCGTTTGCACCTCGTCTACAATCAAAAGCATATCCTCCTCGCGGACGAACTGCGCAAGCGCGGAAACGTACTCTTTATCCAAAGCGGTAACGCCGCCCTCGCCTTGTACAAGCTCGATCATAACCGCACAGCATTTATTTGTTTTGGAAAGTGTTTTCACTTCGTCAATATCGTTCGCCGCCGCGTAGACGAAACCCTCCGTCATGGGGGTGAAATAATCGTGAAAAACGTCCTGTCCCGTTGCGGAAAGAGTCGTGATCGTTCTGCCGTGAAAGCTGTTTTTTAAGGTAATGATCGTATAATACTCTTTTCCCTTGTTCTCTCTGCCGTACTGACGCGCCGCTTTAATCGCGCATTCGTTCGCCTCCGCCCCCGAATTAGAGAAAAAGACTTTTTTCATACCCGTGCGCTGGCACAGCTCTTGCGCAAGCAGAGCGCACGGTTCGCTGTAATAGAGATTGGACGTGTGTTGGATTTTATCCAACTGCTGTATAACCGCTTGTTTCCAGCCCTCGTCTGCTACGCCAAAACCGTTGACTGCAATGCCCGTCCCCAGATCAATATATTCTTTTCCGTTTTCATCGTATACGAGCGAGCCTTTCCCCTTTACGAGCTGCAAAGGAAACCGCGCGTACGTATTCGCAATATACTGTTTATCAATATCAATGATACTCATTTTATCCTACCTTACGATACGAACATTGTACCGATACCTTCATCGGTCAAAATTTCAATGAGGATTGCGTGAGGAATTCTGCCGTCGATGATAAAGACTTTGTGTACCCCGCGGCGAATCGCCTCGATGCAGCAACCGATTTTGGGGATCATACCGCCGCTGATAACGCCGTCTTTGACGAGTTTCGGCGCGTCCGAAACGTGCACCTTGGAAATGAGGGTAGACGGATCATCCTTGTCCTTGCAAAGCCCTACCGTGTCCGTCATGGAGATAAGACATTCCGCTTGCAAACCGCCCGCAATACGCGCCGCCGCCGTATCCGCATTGATGTTATAGGTATTTCCGTTGAGATCGTAACCAACGGTGGAAATGACGGGAATATATCCCTTTTCCAGCACGTCCACGATCGAAGAAACGTCCACATCGGTGATATTGCCCGCAAACCCGAGCGCATCGTCCACCTTTTCCGCCTTTAACATGTGTCCGTCGATACCGCAAAGCCCGATCGCCTTGCCACCTTTGCTCTGCAAAAGGTTGACGAGATTTTTGTTTACCTTGCCCGCAAGCACCATCTGCACGATATCCATCGTTTCCTGATCGGTCACGCGAAGTCCGTTGATAAATTCTGATTTTTTACCGATTTTGGTCAGCATTTCCGTGATTTCAGGGCCACCGCCGTGCACCAAAACCACTTTCACGCCGATGAGGGAAAGAAGCACGATATCCCCCATGACCGCCTCTTTCAGCTCCTCGTTGATCATGGCGTTGCCGCCGTATTTTACAACGACGATCTTGTCATAATATTTCTGAATATAAGGAAGCGCCTGCGTTAAGACCTCTGCGCGCTGCGCCACCGTCAATTTTTCTATCTTTTCCATAACCCTCTCCTTTAGGTTCTGTAATCTCCGTTGATCTTTACGTAATCGTAGGTTAAATCGCAACCCCAAGCAACCGCTTTTCCATCGCCGTTACCCAGCGTAATCAAAACCTCGATCTCCGATTCGGACAAAATCTCTTTCGCCTTTTCTTCGGAGAAAGGGATTCCTGCGCCGTTTTGGCATACTTCCAACGTGCCTTTTACCGAACGGAACGCAACGTCAACCTTGTTCACGTCCACGTCCGCGCCTGCATAACCGATCGCACAGAGCACTCTGCCCCAGTTCGCGTCTGCGCCGAACATAGCCGCTTTGAAAAGGGAAGAACAGATGACCGATTTCGCCACCGTCTTTGCCGTCGTTTCGTCCTTTGCGCCGCGAACCTTGCATTCTAACAGTTTCGTTGCGCCCTCGCCGTCCCCTGCAATCTTTCTGCAAAGATATTGCGTAACTGCGGCAAGCGCCTCGCAAAACGCCGTATATTCCTCACCCTCGCAGACGATTTCCTCGTTGCCTGCCTCGCCGTTTGCCAACACGGAAACCATGTCGTTGGTAGAGGTGTCGCCGTCAACGCTAACCATATTGAACGAGTGTTTCACGTCCTCAGAAAGCGCCTTTTGCAACATTTTGGCGGAAATAGCGCAGTCCGTCGTGACGAATACGAGCATGGTTGCCATATTCGGGTGGATCATACCGCTCCCCTTGGCAATACCGCCGATATGGCAGGGTTTACCGCCAACGGAAAACTCGAATGCGATTTCTTTGGGTTTCGTGTCCGTGGTCATAATCCCTTCGCACGCATAATCGCTATGTATACCCAAACCTTTTACAAGCGCAGGGATACCGTTTGCAATCGGAGTGATATCTAAGGGCTGACCGATAACCCCCGTCGACGCAACTACGACGTCCGTAGGGTCGATAGAAAGCGCTTGCGCCAACAACGAACAAGTCTTTTCCGCAATCTCGATTCCGTTTGCGTTGCAGGTGTTTGCGTTACCGCTGTTACAGATCACCGCATGCGCTTTACCGTTTGCGATATTGTTTTTCGTGACGGTAAGAGGCGCGCCTTTTACCAAGTTCTGCGTATACACAGCCGCCGCCGTCGCAGGCGTTTTCGTGTAGATCAACGCCAAATCACGTTTCGTCTTGTTTTTACGGATACCGCAGTGTACCCCGTTTGCTGTAAAGCCTTTCGCAGCACATATGCCGCCTTGTATTTCCTTTAACATATTCCTCTTTTTATCCTTTTTATAAAACCAAACCTTTCGTGCGATCTGCACCGATCGCCATATTCATGCACTCTATCGCAGCGCCGCTTGCGCCTTTGCCAAGATTGTCATACGCCGCAATCAATAATATTCTATCCTCGTTGCCTGCCACCGTTACACGCATACCGTCTTTGCCCGATACTGCCAACCCCGATAAAAAACCGCTCTCGTCCAAACATTCTTCATATTTCACAAACGCACCGTTGTATTTCTCGCGATAGATGGATTTGACCGTCTCTATATCCCCTTTGGCAAGCTGTGATTTAAAAAGGGGCACCGTCACCGTCATTCCGCTGTAAAACCCAGAAACAATCGGACAGAACACGGGCGGTTCGTTCAAACCAGTCACTGCTTTCATTTCTTTGAGATGTTTGTGCTGTTGAGTCAAACCGTACTGCCGAGGCGCGTTCAATAAGGGATTTCTATCCTCGCTTTCATACTCCGCAATCATCTTCTTGCCGCCGCCAGAATAGCCTGTAATCGAATGGCAGGTCAAAAGGGAGGTCTTGTCCAAAATCCCCGCCTCAATCAAGGGATACACGAGCGCGATAAAACCGCTGGCATGACAGCCTGGCACGGCGATACGCTTGGAAGAAAATATCTTCTCCTCGTGCGCCGCGGAAAGTTCGGGGAAGCCGTACGCCCAGTCGGGCAACGTTCTATGTGCCGTAGACGCGTCGATGACCACTGTGTCGGGATTATCAACGAGGGAAACGGATTCTCTCGCCGCGTCGTCGGGCAGGCACAAAAACGCCACGTCCGCCTTATTCAGCATTTCCTTTCTTGCGTCCCTATCCTTTCTCTTTTCTTCCGTCAGGGACAAAATTTCTATATCCTCGCGCGCTGAGAGCCGTTCGTAAATACGCAAACCCGTTGTCCCAGCACTGCCGTCAATAAATACTTTTTTCATATTACCTCAGTTAAGAAACTCTTTCATCTGCACAATCTGCGCGCGAACCGATTTCGGTGACGCGCCCCCCTCGCTGCAACGTTTTTGTACGCAAGTCTCTAAAGAAATTTCACTGTACAAATCTTCCGCAAATAAGGGACTGAACGCCTGATAATCGGAAAGCGAATATTCGTCCAACACGCAATTCTTTTTGATACAGTCCGCAACGATCTGCCCAACAATCTTATATGCCGAACGGAAAGGCATGCCCTTTTTCACCAAATAATCCGCCAAGTCCGTCGCGTTGATGAACCCCTTTTGCGCCGCGCGATAGGTATTTTCTGCATTCACTTTCATACTCGCTACCATCGGCGAGAGAATCTCCAAGCACGCTTTTACCGTATCTAACGAGTCGAAAATGGATTCTTTATCCTCTTGCATATCCTTGTTATAGGCAAGAGGCAAACCTTTCAAAGTCGTCAAAAGGGACATCAAATTGCCGTATACTCTGCCCGTCTTGCCGCGGATAAGCTCCGCCATGTCGGGATTCTTTTTCTGGGGCATAATCGACGAGCCAGTGGTGTACGAATCATCCAGTTCGATGAACTTAAATTCCCAACTCGACCAAAGAATGATCTCCTCGCAAAAGCGGGAAAGATGCATCATGAGGATCGAGAACGCACTCATGAGTTCCACACAGAAATCTCTGTCTGAAACGCCGTCGATACTATTTTGCGAAACCCCCGTAAAGCCAAGCTTTGCCGCCGTCATATCACGGCGAATGGGATAGGTCGTACCAGCCAACGCACAAGAGCCCAAAGGACATTCTCCGTTCATACGCGCCACTGCGTCCTCAATGCGGGTAACGTCTCTTTTCAGCATCCACGCATACGCCATCAACTGGTGTCCGAACGAAATGGGCTGCGCGCGCTGTAAATGCGTATACCCAGGCGCGATTACGTCCGCACATTCTTCCGCCTTATTCACGATTGAGAAAATCGCCGATTTGATCAACGCGGTCACCTTTGCCGCCTCGTCGCGAAGATACAGACGAATATCCACCGCTACCTGATCGTTACGGCTTCGGGAAGTATGCAAACGCTTGCCCGTATCCCCGAGGCGTTTCGTAAGCTCACCTTCCACAAACATGTGGATATCCTCTGCATTTTGGTCAATCGCCAAAACACCCGTATCGATATCTCTGCTGATATTTTCCAGCTCCGCAATAATCGCGCAGACATCCTCGTCCGAGAGTACGCCAACCTCTTTGCTGCCCAACATATAGGCGTGTGCGATCGAGCCTTTTATATCCTGCGCATACATTCTTGCGTCCACGCGTATGGACGAGTTAAAATCGTCCGCTTTCTTATCCAGCGCCTTTTCAAAGCGCCCTGCCCACATTTTTTCCATACCTAATTAAACGCGTAACCGCCGTAACGCAATTTTGCGCCACGGCAGATACTTTTTTCCTTTCTATACTATTTTCCCTTGAACGGAAACTTATTTTCCGTTCTTTTCATTGACCTGCGCCTGCACCTTGATGGGAAGCCCGAACAGGTTGATAAAGCCCGTCGCGTCCGCCTGGTTATAAACGTGGTCTTCACCAAAGGTAGCGATTTCTTCCGAATACAGCGAATAATCGCTCCAAGCGCCTGCTTTAATGATATTCCCCTTGTACAGCTTCAGCTTTACCGTACCCGTAACGTTTTCCTGCGTCTTCTCCACGAATGCCGACAACGCTTCGCGCAAGGGCGTAAACCACTGTCCGTTGTAGACAAGCTCCGCAAAGCATACGGAAAGCTCCTGCTTTTTATGCGCGGTGTATTTATCCAGACAAAGGGTCTCCAAATAGCTGTGCGCCGCATAGAGAATTTCACCACCGGGGGTCTCGTACACGCCGCGGCACTTCATGCCCACAAGACGGTTCTCTACGATATCCAACAGCCCGATACCGTTTTCGCCGCCGACCTTGTTCAGGGCGAGAATGATCTCTTTCGCGCTCATCTTCTTTCCATCCAGCGCAACCGGCTTGCCCTTTTCAAAATCAAGGGTGATATAGGTGGGTTTATCGGGCGCTTGCAAAGGAGATACGCCAAGCTCTAAAAACCCTTCCTTTTCATACAAAGGTTCGTTGCCAGCGTCTTCCAGATCCAAGCCCTCGTGGCTCAAGTGCCAAAGGTTCTTATCCTTGGAATAGTTGGTTTCGCGGTTGATCTTCAAAGGTACGTTGTGCGCCTCTGCGTATTCGATCTCCTCTTCACGGGATTTGATCGACCATTCGCGCCAGGGTGCAATAATCGGCATATCGGGTGCAAACGCCTTGATCGTCAATTCGAAACGAACCTGATCGTTCCCCTTACCAGTACAGCCGTGACAGATCGCGTCCGCGCCCTCTTTCTTTGCGATCTCTACCATACGCTTTGCGATTACGGGACGCGCAAACGACGTACCCAAAAGATATTCTTCGTACTTCGCGCCTGCCATCATGGTGGGGATTACGTACTCGTCTACGAATTCGTCCGTCAAATCTTCGATATAAATCTTGGACGCACCCGTCTTGATTGCCTTTTCTTCCAAACCTTCCAACTCGTCCGCCTGCCCAACGTTCGCGCTGACAGCGATGACTTCGCAGTTATTATAGTTTTCCTTTAACCAAGGAATGATGATCGAGGTATCCAAACCGCCCGAATAGGCAAGTACTACTTTTTTAATATCCTTCTTTTCCATAATTGTTTCTCCTTCGGAATGTATTTATATTCAATTTATGCAATCATTATACACCCGATATTTTTCTTTGTCAAACCTTTTTATCCCTTTATTTTTCAAGTTTTTTGAATATTTTACGCATATTTGGTATAAATGCATAAAACACTGCATAAAAGGTTATTTTTTGCATAAAAGTGTGTATATTCTTTCAGCAAACCGCACGGCAGACATTCCGTCTTTACCATAACCGTCCGCGCCGATACGCTGCGCATATTCTTCCGTCAGCACCGCGCCGCCGACCATGATCTTCGCCCAAGGCGCACGTTCTTTCAACAGTTTGACCGTCTCTTCCATAGAGGGAAGCGTCGTTGTCATCAGCGCAGACAAGCCCACGATCGGCGCATGGCGCGCCGCCGTTTCCTCCGCAATTTTTTCAGGCGCTACGTCCTTTCCAAGGTCAATCACCTCAAAGCCGTAATTTTCGAGCAAGGTCGCAACGATATTTTTGCCGATATCGTGGATATCTCCTTTGACAGTAGCAAGGACAACGGCGCATTTTTTCACAGCGTTTCCGCCTGTGGAAAGCAACCTTTTTTTTATCTCCTCAAACGCACCCTTCGCCGCCTCGGCACTCATCAATAACTGCGGAAGATACGCGCGTTTTTCCTCGTACGCTCTGCCTACGGTATCCAGAGCAGGTACGACCTCACCCTCGATAATCTCCGTGGAAGAAAGGCTGTTTAACAACCGTCTGCAAGCCTCTGCCGCCTCCTTTTTCAACCCCTTTACAATCGCGCCTTGCAAGCCTGCCGCATGTTCGAGCGTCGGGGACTGTTGCGCGGAAATAAGGGTCTCCTGCGCGAAGCGAATATATTGTTCACAGTTTTCGTCATACCCTTTCAACGCACAAAAAGCATGATAGATTTTCAGCATTTCTAAAGAGTTGGGGTTCAAAATCGCCGCAGATAAACCATTCTCCAAAGCCAACGCAAAGAACGCCGCGTTGATGTTTTCCCGATTCGGAAGCCCGAACGATACGTTGGAAACACCCAAAGAAACGTGTACGCCAAGGGTATTTTTTATCTCCCGCACCGCCTGCAAAGTCACCTTTGCGGCGTTTGGATCGGTCGCCACCGTCAAGGCAAGCGGGTCGATGATGATATCCTTTTTCCGTATCCCGTACTTTTCCGCTTCAGCGAGTATTCTTCTTGCAATCTCCACCCGCCCCTCAGCGCTGTTGGGAATACCGTTTTCATCCAGCGTAAGCGCCACAACCACGCCGCCGTATTTTTTTACGAGCGGAAATACCGCCGCCATGCTCTCCGCTTTTCCGTTGACCGAGTTGACGAGCGGTTTGCCGTTATAAAGGCGGATCGCTCGCTCCATTGCAACTGGGTCGGAAGTATCAATCTGCAAGGGCAAATCAATGACCGCCTGCAATTCTTTTACATATCTGGGCAGCTGGGTCTTCTCGTCCACTTCCGCCGCACCGACGTTGACGTCGAGGATATGCGCGCCCTTTTCCTGCTGAGTCAATCCCTCGGTCAACACGTATCCGACATCCCCCTCTAAAAGGGCTTGACGGAAACGCTTTTTACCTGTGGGATTTATGCGTTCCCCGATTAAAACGGGGCTGTCAAAATATACCGCGTGGGTATAGGAAGATACGCAGGTATCCGTTTTTTCCGTAATTTGTTTCAGAGGAATATCTCTCGTCTTTTCATATAAAGCACGAATATAGGCGGGGGTTGTACCGCAACAGCCGCCGACCAGTCTTGCCCCAAGCTCCACAAAATGCGCCATCTCTTGCGCAAATTCTTCCGCGCCCACTTCGTAACAGGCGTCATAGGACGTAGGCAACCCTGCGTTGGGTTTTATCAATACAGGAACGGAAGCGTTTTGTATCAACCGTTCCGCCGTTTCTTTGATTTCTTTCGGTCCGAGAGAGCAATTCAAACCGATCGCGTCCGCGCCCATCCCCTCGAGCAGCGCCACCATCGCCCTTACGTCCGCGCCCGTCATCAGCTTTCCGTCGCCGCCGTATGCGCATGACACGAACACTGGCAAATTGCTATTTTCCTTTGCCGCCAACAGCGCCGCTTTTGTTTCGTAGCTATCCCCCATCGTTTCAATCAGGATAAGATCGGCACCGTACTTTTGACCGAGCCGTACCGTCTTCGCAAAGGTCTCCACTGCGTCTTCAAAAGCAAAATCCCCATAAGGCTGCAACAGCTTGCCCGTAGGACCGATATCGAGCGCAACGAATTTTTCCTGCGTTCCGAGCGACTCTCTCGCCGCGCGGCGGGCGTTTTCTATCCCCGATTTTACAATCTCTTCCAGTTCTTCTTCCGTGAATTTCAATGTGTTCGCGCCGAAAGTATTCGTGGCGACAACGTTACTGCCTGCATCGAAATACGCTCGGTGGATCTTGACCAAAATCTCCGCATGGGTCGTATTCCAGCGCTCGGGAAGTTCTCCCAACGGCAAACCCGCCTCTTGCAAAAGCGTGCCCGTTCCCCCGTCTAAATACACGGTATGCAGTTGTAAATACTCTTTGATATTCACTATTTTATCTCCGATATTCCTATAATCGCCGTGACCGATTTCGTCGGGGTCATCAAAAGACTGTCGTTTAAGGTCAACCCGATCTGTCTTGCGCAATCGAGCAAGGGAAATACGCTTTTTTGCGCCTCTAAAGGAAATGCGCCGTACCCTGGGCTGAACCGTGGCAGACAAGCGTACCCTTTCGATTTTGCACCCTCTTTCACCTCCGCGCAGAAACGATTGCAAAGCGCCTCTATCCGTTCCGCACCCATCGCCTGAAACATCAGGGCGCGCGCAGGAACGGTCCCTAAATATCTGCCGATAAGACGGTCTATCCCAAGCCCGACCGTCGCGGAGAACAACACCGCATACTGACAATTCTCCAACCGTTTTTTTACTTCCTCATAAGGACAGTGCGAAAGCAGCGTTTCTCTCTCGAATACCCGATAACATACGCGATAGGAAAAGGCGTCTTTCCCCTCGGCAAGGCAGGAATGTAGCAGCGCCGTGACGTTTTCTTCCCCACCGTCTTTACAGCCTGCATACCGCAATATTTCCCGCTCGTCCGTTTCGGGCGCGCTATACGTTTTTACGAAAATTTTATCAAACATGTTTGCCTATACAATCGGAAAGATTTTGATAGATTGTCTTTGCCACGTCCGCATTGTTCATTGAATACACGTGCACGTTGGCGATTCCGTTGGCAAACAAATCTCTGATCTGGTCGGTCGCATACTCTATCCCCGCCTGCTTCATTGCCAAGGGATCGCCGCCGAATTTATCTATCATTGTCTTGAAACTCTGGGGCATAAACGAGCCTGACAGCTTGACTACGCGCGCGATCTGTTTTGCGTTGGTGATCGGCATAATCCCTGCCAACACGGGTACGGTGATCCCCGCGTGACGGATTTTATCTATAAAACGATACAACAGTCCGTTGTCGAAAAACATCTGCGTGGTTAAAAAATCGCACCCAGCGTCCACCTTTTCTTTTAAATAACGGATATCCTCGTCCTGGGTTTTACTCTCGGGGTGCACTTCGGGATAGCACGCGCCGCCGATACAAAAATCCGCGCCGCTTGCTTTCAGTTCGCGAACAAGATCAATCGCATGGCGGTAATGCCACTGCGCCCTATCCTCATTTTCCATATCTTTGGGGATATCTCCGCGCAGCGCCATGACGTTTTCAATCCCTGCCGCCTTAAAATCCTCTATTCTTTCGCGTACCGTCTCACGAGTGGACGAAACACAGGTCAAATGCGCCAACGATTCCACGCCGCAGCTTTCCTTGAGATTTTTTGCGATATCGAGGGTGTATTTGCTCGTTCCGCCTCCTGCGCCGTACGTAACACTCATAAAGGCAGGGGAAATCTTCGCGATCTCCTCCGTTGCTTTCTTAACGCCGTCGTACAAATCGTCCGTCTTCGGCGGGAACACCTCAAAAGACAGCGAAAGGCGGTTTTGATGGAACAATTCCGTCAGTTTCATGTGACACACCTCTGTTCGAAAAAAAATCCAAGCTACGCTTGGAAAATGCTTTACTTACTACATTATAATACAAACGTGAAATAATTTCAACGCTTTTTGACCTCTCACACCCTCTTTTTTGAAAAAATATTCGCTTGACAAACGGAAAATATCCAGGTATAATAGTTTTGTTATGAAAAATGAGTTCACCGTAAAACCGATTGCCCATATCCGTACCGATTTCAAGGAAAAATTCGGCATTCCGCGCCAGAGCGGAAGAGCCCCCTCTCTCACCGCAGAAATCGTCTTTTTGCCCCCATACAGAAATGCTGAGGCGTTGCGTGAAATTGAGGGGTTTTCCCATCTTTGGCTGTTATTCGATTTCTCGTTGGCGCATCGGGAAGAATGGTCGGCAACCGTCCGTCCGCCCCGCTTGGGGGGAAACAGACGGGTAGGCGTTTTTGCCAGCCGTTCCCCTTTCCGTCCCAACCCAATCGGCTTATCCTGCGTGAAATTGCTGAGCGTTGAGGATAGCGAGGACGGCAAAATCCTACGCGTTTCGGGCGCGGATCTTTTGGACGGAACCCCCATCCTAGATATCAAACCCTATCTGCCCTTTGCCGATTGTATTCCTGAGGCGAGCTCGGGCTATGCGGGCGAGCACAAAGAATACCGTTTAGAGGTGTCTTTCCCCGAAACACTGCTTTCTATCATTCCTAAGGAAAAAAGAGCGGGGTTGCTGGATTGCCTTGCAGACGATCCCAGACCCTCTTATCAGGATACGGACGACCGTGTCTACGGTATGCGATTTGCCGATTTTGAAATTAAATTCAAAGTCCACTCGTGCGTGTTGACCGTGCTCTCCATTACAAACTTTTCTGAAAATTGTTGACAAATCGTCCTATACGTATTAAAATATATTTATGAATCAAAGAAAACAAAGAAAATTAACAGTGTGGCAATTTTTATCTATCGGCTACCTCGTTATCATATTGATTGGCTCATTATTGTTGTTTTTGCCAGTATCTACAAGGAATGGAGAAAGCACGACTTTTATCAACGCCTTATTCACTTCCACTTCCGCAACTTGTGTCACGGGCTTGGTACCTTATGACACAAACACACATTGGAGCCGTTTCGGGCAAGCGGTAATCTTATGCCTAATACAGATAGGCGGACTGGGATTTATGACTTTTGTCACCTTATTCCTTCGCGTCTTGAAAAAAAATATCGGCGTTACTAAAAGTAAATTATTTATGTTATCCGCAGGCGAGAACAACCGCAGCGAAATATTAAGGCTATTAAAACATATTATACTAGGCACCTTATTGTTTGAAGGGTTGGGGGCTATCTTATTATCCATCCGTTTCATTGGAGATTTTGGTTTTGGGAAAGGTGTATACTACGCTATCTTTCATTCCGTTTCCGCTTTTTGCAACGCGGGCTTCGATCTAATGGGCGGTATGTTCGGTGAAGGCACATTCGTATCCCTTACCCATTACGCAACAGATCCCCTGATTTCCATAACAATCGCCGCTTTGATTTTAATTGGCGGACTGGGCTTCTGTGTTTGGGATAATCTTGTCGAATGCAAAGGAAATATAAAGAAATGCAATTTGCATACCAAAATCTCACTTAGCGTGACAATGGTACTCGTACTGGTTCCTACCTTGCTATTTCTGTTCTTCGAACGCAATAATCCTACTTACGCTTCATTTTCTTTCGGGGAAAAGTTACTGGTATCCTTTTTTAATGCAGTAACTCCTCGCACGGCAGGTTTTAATACGATAGACATGGCGTCACTTTCAGATAGTAGCTATCTTTTAACGCTAATCTTGATGTTTATTGGAGGCAGCTCTGGCTCGACGGCGGGCGGTATTAAGATAACGACTATGTTTGTTATTTTAATGGGTATGTTTTCTGTCTTCCGCGGAAATCAAGATATTGAAGTAGGCAAACGCAGAATACACAGCGCACAGTTAAAACAAGCGCTCGCTATTTTTGTTTCCTGTCTGTTTATCGTCATAACCGCGACGCTACTCATCTGCACTTTCGAATTGACGAACGATGTAGCACAGTTAAAAGAAGTACTGTTCGAAACTTTCTCCGCAATGGGTACAGTCGGGCTGTCTTTGGGATTGACCCCCACCTTATGCGCGGCATCAAAAATTGTCTTAATCCTTTTAATGTACGCAGGTAGAGTGGGTATTCTCACCATCGCATTGGCGTTTAGCGAAAAACGGGACACTTCGGAAATCCGCAAGCCCGTAGATAATCTTTTAATCGGTTAATAAACGAGGTATACTATGAAATCTATTCTTTTGATCGGCATGGGAAAATTCGGACAGAGGTTGGGAGAAAAACTCCGCAATATGGGCAACGAGGTCATGATCGTTGATAAAAACGAAGAACGAATTAATCTATTGGCACAAAAATATTCGGACGCGCTGATTGCTAACTGTATGAATGAAGACAATCTCCGCGCCTTAGATATCCCCTCTTTCGATGCCTGCGTGGTGGCAATCGGGGATGATTTTCAATCCTCTTTGGAAATCACTTCCTTACTCAAAGATCTGGGCGCAAAATGGGTCGTTTCCAAAGCAACGACAGAAATTCAAAGAAAATTCCTTCTTCGCAACGGTGCGAACGAAGTCGTTTATCCCGACAGAGATATTGCGGAAAAGTTGGCAGTTAGGCTCAACTCCTCCAAACTTTTCGATTATATCGAACTAAATGCCGAATATTCCATCTGCGAAGTTGCCGCACCAAAACATTGGACAGGAAAAACGTTGGTAGACGTCAATCCACGTAAAAAATATGGGTTAAATCTTTTGACCGTGAAAAAGGGAACAGCGGTCGTTGCGGAACTGGATGCCAACTACGTCTTTGAAGAAGGCGATCACATGATGGTATTTGGCCGTACGGAAAATATACTCTCCTTTACGAATAAATGAGTCATTGCAAAACCGCCGTTTCGGGCATACCCGAAACGGCGGTTCTCTTTATCTACATTTTCCCTTATTGAATATCGCCAGCGTCCCCGCGCCCGAATGCGCCCCGATCACCGTACCTACGTAATTGACCAAAATCTCCACCTTGGGCAAACGTTGCAATATCAACCCCTTTACGTATTCCACATCCTCAATACAATCCCCATGGCTGATAAAAATGGGGCCGTCAAACCCCTCTTCCATACTCTCGAAAAGATTGTCCACCACGGCGTGTAAGGCTTTTTTTCTGCCCATAGCTTTTCCAATCACAATCAATTTTCCATTATCATCCATGCGCATAATAGGTTTGATTTTCAAAATTGACCCGATAATAGCGGTCGTAGCGGAAACCCGTCCCCCACGCTTTAAATGGAATAAATTATCCACCGTAAAATGATGGCAGATTTTCAATTTCAAACCCTCGGCGTATTTTGCCGTTCTCTCCAACGGCTCTCCCTCGTCCGCTTTGTTAATAACGTAATCAAGCAAAAGTCCCTCGCCCATCGAGGCGCACAGAGAATCGACCACTTTAATCTTTTGTCTGGGATATTTTTTCGACAGCTCTCTTGCAGCGACGGAAAAACTGCCTGCAGTCCCCGAAAGTCCAGAAGAAAATGCAATCACCAGTACGTCTTTCCCCGCTTTTAAACTCGGTTCTATATGCAATTTCGCCGTTTCCCCCGTCACCTGATAGGTGGTTGGCATACTCCCACCGCGCAATTTTTCATAAAACGCCGCAGGTTCTATTTTTTCCCCATATTCTCCCTCGTAATTGACGTTGTCCATCGTAAAGCCAAGGTTGACAACAATCACGTTATGTTCTTTTAGATATTCTTTCGGCATATCGCACGAAGAATCTGTCACAATATCAAATTTTCTTTTCATTTTTCCTCTCCAAATTTTTATTTGAGTACGTTAAATTTTTTAATGCGCTCCGCTTGAAAGGAAAGCTGCACGGTATACGTTCCGTTTTTACAGCTAATTTCCATACGAGGCAGACCGATCAAATCGAAATATTCGTTGAATTTCTCTGCAAAATCCTGCAAGACCAGGGCTTTGCAAGCGTCGCTCATCACCGATTTATCCGCCTGTATTACGTTGTTTATCCGCGTATAATCGTATGCCGTTTTCATATCTTTCTCCTTAACCAAAGCAGCATAATCCGAACCAAGATTTTTATCGGAGAATTTTGCCCATATTTCGCTAAACGCCTTTTATTTTGTTCAACTTATAACCGCCGACGGAGTACCCGCCTAACGTTTCCCCACAGTCCGCTGTATTTTTTCGTCACGTCATATAGACGGCGCTTGCCCGTAGCCACGTTACCTGCTAACAGACGAAAAGCAGGGTGTATCTCCGTGAGATCCCCCTCGTAAATAGAAAAATCCTCAGGCAATAGCCCCGTAATCGGCGTTTTTAAAAGTTCCGTCACATCCTTAGGCGAAAGGCAATCCCCCGACATCAAAAGATCGCCGCGCACCTTATTGAGTACCACCGACACATTGGCCAAATGATAGCTTTTCAAGACAGTGATGACCTTATCCGCGTCTCGCAAAGCGGAGATATGCGGTGTCGTTACCACGATCGCCTCGTTCGCAGTCGCCACAGCGCGGTGGAATCCATCGTCTATCCCTGCTGGACAATCGATAAAGATAAAATCGAACTGGGGTGCAAGAGTCTCCAAAACAACCTTGACCGCTTGAGGGGATATGTACCGTTCGGGGGCGGAATGACTGCTCGTCAGCAGATACAAATTTCCGTATTGCGGATGTCTGACAAGCGCTTGTTTAGCGCGGCACCTGCCCTCGATCACGTCGATAATATCATAGGTGACGAGATGTTCTACCCCGGCGCAAACGTCCACGTTGTTCAGTCCAAAATCCGCGTCGCAAAGGATTACACGGTAACCCTTTTGCGCTAAACGCGCGGAAAGATTGACGGCAACGGTCGTTTTTCCAACGCCCCCTTTACCGCTCGTCACAACGATTTTCCTTGCCATACCAACCCTTTGCTCCTTGCCGTATTTTTCAGTATGGCTAATTATATAACAAGTTTATCGCTATATTTTGTCATTTTTTTGAGGTTTTTGAGAAATTTTGGCAAAAAAGAAACGCCCCCGTTTATTAACGGAAGCGTCCTGTATTTTCTTATGAAATTATCTGTTACGCTTGCAAAGCTCCGCACAAACTTCAGAGATTTTCACGCCCTTCGCATTCAGCAATACCATCACGTGATACAAAAGGTCCGCCGCCTCATTGACAACGCCCGTCTTCTCTTGGTTCTTGGACGCAATGACAAGCTCTACCGCTTCTTCCCCTACTTTTTTGCCGATACGGTCGATACCGCGAACGAACAGGAAACTGGTGTAAGCGCCGTCTTCAGGATTTTTCTTCACGTCGGTAATAATGCGTTGCAAACGGCCGAACATTTCACCGCCGATATTGTTATATTCCCCAACGATCTGTTCAGGATAGCAGGTAAAGGTGCTCTTTTCCTCGTCAGCAAAACCTTTTTGGTCAGCCTTAACCAACAGCGAATCGCCGTCGCTGTCCACAAACATCGCTTTTACTTTCTGCGTGTTGCCGTGTACGTCGCCGTACTTTACCACTTTCTTTGCGGAACGGCTATAATGATGGGTGTACCCCGTTGAAACGGTCTTATGTATCGCTTCCTCGTTCATGTATACAAGGGTCAATACCTCGCCGCTTTCATAATCCTGCACAACGGCAGGGATCAAGCCGTCCTTGTCAAATTTTAACTTTTTCACATCTACGGTTGCTTTCTTCTGTTCCATAGTATCCCTCCACTCCTTCGAGAAGATATATCAAAAATATAAGACATACCCCCGCGATCGGTTATTCCGCTTTTAATTATATAACATTTTTTTCTTTCCGTCAATAGGCTAAAAGAAAAAAAATTGTATTTTTTTATCACAAATTTCTATGACAAATTAGTTGAGAACGACGTCTTTGAGGCGGTCGTATTTTTTCAGCGCCGCCATACGCAACTTTTCATCGTCGTATCTGCCCTCAAACGCATCGTCCGAAAGCCGTTTCGCCGCAAAAATGACCTGCGTGGAATACCGAAGATTCTTGATATCCGTCAGCATTTTTCCCGATTGACGGGTACCGAAGAAATCCCCGCTGCCGCGCATTTCCAGATCCTTTTCCGCGATCTTGAACCCGTCGGTGTTTTCTTTTAAGGTCAACAGCCTCTCTCTCGCCGTTTCGCCGTCCGTTCCCATCAACAAGAAACAGTAGCTCTTCTCCGCCCCTCTGCCTACGCGGCCGCGAAGCTGATGGAGCTGGGATAACCCAAAACGCTCCGCGTTATAGATGATCATAATGGTGGCGTTGGGCACGTCCACACCGACCTCGATAACCGTCGTGGAAACAAGACAGTCGAACTCTCTTTCCTTGAACGCCGCCATGACCTCTGCCTTTTCCTTGTCTTTCATACGTCCATGCAGCAACCCAAAACGCACGGTGGGCAAACGGTTTTTCAGTTCGTCGTACAGTTCGGTAACGCTCATGACCGAGCCTTCCTCATCATCGTCTATCTTCGCACAGACAAAATACGCCTGTTTCCCTGCCGCCGTTTCCTTTCGCACGTATTCCAGCATATCGTCGTACTTGCTTTCCATAATAATGCCCGTGGAAATTTCCTGCCGAGCCTTGGGTTTGTCCGTGATAGTCGTCACGTCCAAATCCCCATAGAAAATCAGCGACAACGTACGGGGAATGGGAGTCGCGCTCATGACCAGCATATCTACACCCTCCCCCTTTTCTGCCAAAGAATTTCTCTGCGCAACACCGAAACGGTGCTGTTCGTCACAGACGATAAAGGACAGTTTTGGTATCTCTACGTCGCTTTGGAAAATCGCGTGCGTACCGCAAAGAATATCAATTTCTCCATTTTTCAATCGGGTCTTCATTTCCCGCTTCTCTTTCGCCGTCATACCCCCTGCAAGATACCCGACGCGATATTCGGGAAAATATCTTTGGAGCACCGCATAATTTTGTGCGGCAAGGACTTCCGTCGGGGATAAATACGCCGCGGAAAAACCGCTTTTGACCGCCATAAAAATCCCGCACAGCGCTACCGCCGTCTTACCGCTGCCTACGTCCCCTTGAATAAGTCTGTTCATCTTCGTCGGAGCGTAAAGATTTTCAAAAATTGCGTTGACCGCATGTTTTTGTCCGTCCGTGAATTCGAATCCGAACCGTTTTGAAAATTCTTTCACTTCAGACGCGGAAACTGTATAATTATGCAATCGCACTTCTTCCTTTCCGCCCTTGATAATCTTAAAGGCGGAGATAAGTATGAAATATTCTTCCAAAGCGATACGCTCGGACGCGACGTCTTTATTTTCCATCGAGGTGGGATTATGCACCTCGTAATATGCCCGCTCTAACGAGGGCAGGTCGTACTTTTTCTCAATCTGCCAAGGGATCACAGTGGATATATCTACTTTCTGTAATCCCTCTTTAACCGCCGCGCGCACAATCTTTTGACTGAGCGAACCCTTCAAAGAATACACGGGCACAATTCCTTTCAAGCGGTAGTTTTTATCCAGCTCTTCAAAGGTGGGATTAACTAGGGAAACCTGACCGAATTTATTCTGCACCCGCCCATAGAAAAGGTATTCGCCCGCCTTTAATTTCTGGGCCACGTACGGCTGATTAAACCAAACGACGGTAAAGGGAAAGCCGTCCTGCGAACAAAACGCCTTGACCATTTTCCTCTTGTTTCCATAAGAGACGGGCATCACGCGGAGCACCTCGCACGCAACCAGTGCCATATCATTGTGGTAAGCAGTTTTTAAGGAGGAACGCTCGGTCAAATCCAAATAAGCGCGCGGATAAAAACGTACGAGATCTTCCACCTCATAAATCCCCAGTTTATGGAAATCTTTTTCACGTTTTTCACCGATTGAACGCAATACGGACAGTTTCATTGTTTCTCCTTTTAAGATGGATACCCCATCTTTTATGCCCGATAAATAAGGAAACGGGAAAACCACGCTTCCGCCGACCTTCCCGTTTTAGTATTCCTGTTATTCTGTATATTTATGCATAAAATTATGCATTTTCTTCCATTATTCCAAAGCCAAAATGTAGTAATATACCGACTGACCGCCGTTGTGGAAATCCACGTCACAATCGGGATATTTCTCTGCAATCGCCTCGCAAAGCGCCTCTGCCTCTTCTTCCTTAACGTCCTCGCCGTAATAGAGAGTGATGACCTGGTGGAAATCCTCTTTCATTCTGCCGATCAGTTTCATAACCGTCTCTTCCAAAGAGTGGGATTTTGCAAGGATCTTCTTGTCGTCCAAGCCGATAATATCCCCTTCTTTAATGGAGAAACCATTCAAAGAGGTGTTACGAACCGCATACGTTACCTGACCTACCTTGACATTGTCCAGTGCGTGGATCATGTTCGTCTTATTCTCTTCTGCGCTGGCTTCGGGGTTAAATTCGAGTGCCGCCGCAAAACCCTGAGGTACGTTCTTCGTAGGGATTACATGAATGGTCTTGTTGTCCACGAGCGCCTTTGCCTGCTCTGCCGCAAGGGTGATGTTTTTGTTGTTGGGGAATACGAAAACGTGTTCTGCGTTGATCTTCTGAACAGCGTTTGCAATATCGCTCGCCGAAGGGTTCATCGTCTGACCGCCCTCGATGATGCGATCCACCAACAAATCTTTGAAGATTTCGGAAAGCCCCGCGCCCGTACAGATCGCAAGCATACCCATTTCCTTTCTCTCCGCGTCCATCTTCGCCTTTAACTGACGGTTCTGTTCCAACATGTTTTCAATCTTGGGACGTTCCAACTCACCAAGCTCCAACGCATAGGTCAATGCTTTGCCCGGTTGGTTGGTGTGAACGTGAACCTTAACCAGTTCCAAATCGCCGATACAGATAACGCTATCGCCGATCGCCATCAATTTTTCTCTCAATCTGTCGATTGCAGAAAGAGTCGTACTCTTTTTGAGGTTGATGATGAAGAATTCGGTACAGTAAGCGTACTGGATTTCACCCAAATCCATACCGATAATCGCGGAATTGTCACCGAAATCCGATTCAGGTGCACTGTCTGCTTCGGTATAGCTTTCCGCAACCTCCTCCCCAGTCAACGCCGAAAGGAATCCTTTGATGATGACCATAAGGCCGACGCCGCCAGAGTCCACTACCCCCGCTTTTTTCAAGACGGGCAGAAGTTCGGGCGTGAGCGCCAGAGCCTTTTCGCCTTCCTGGATAACGTCTTCTAAGAAGGTCTCGAAATTTTTCTTTTTGGATGCAATCTTCACCGCGTATTCGCTCATCATACGGATAACGGTAAGGATCGTACCTTCTTTGGGTACGGAAACGGCGCCGTAAGCGACCTTTGTACCCGATTCAAACGCCTTTGCAAACGTCTTGATATCTACGCCTTCTTCCGATTTGCGAATGACCGTGCACATACCTTTCAAAATCTGGGAAAGGATAACGCCGGAATTCCCTCTCGCGCCTTTCAAAGCGCCTTTGGAAATGCTGTCGCAAACCTCTGCAAATTTACTCGACTGACACGCCGTCATCTCTCTCACGCAAGATTGCATGGTAAGGGACATATTCGTACCCGTGTCACCGTCGGGAACGGGAAATACGTTGAGAGCGTCTACCTTAGCGCGGTTAATCTCCAACTGCTTTGCCCCGACAAGAATCATATTTTTCAGCTCGCTGCTGTTAATTGTCTTATGCATTAAATGCTCCTTCTACCTTTGTTTTTTTACGTCTTATAAAAGACCTACAAAGCGCCGTGACTGAAAGGATGGTTAGGATAAGGAAAGCCACAACGCAAAAAAGCGCAAGACGATACCGACTGCGCTGATGGTAATTACAATTTTACGCCGATAACGTTGACGTTGACGGTATCTACGATCATACCCGTAAACACCTCTACTTTATATTTAATCGCCTCTTTCAAAGAATCGGCAACGGCGCTAATGGATACGCCGTATTTCATAATAACGTAGACGTCTATATAGATCCTGTTACCGGATGTTGTCACTTTAATACCGCGGCCGCCCGTATCCTTTTTTAAAAGAACGGAAAGGCTGTCGGTAAAACGGCGGGAAACCATCTCCACGATTCCATACGATTCCATCGCTGTATGGGAAGCGACCTTAGCGATTGCAAGGTCGGAAATAGAAATTTTGCCGTATGCGTTATTTGTATTAACTGACATAATCTTTCTCCAAGTGCCATTTTATTGTACACCATTTCATCACATTTGGCAAGTACTTTTTCAATTTTTTCCGATTTTTTTTATTTTTTGTGTTTTTTGCACGCATTTTTAATTGCTTTTTCTTATTAAAAATGATATATTATTTATGCTTGTTTTGCGCCTAAGGGATTTTTAGGTATCAAACGGGCGCCGTTTTCACGGCAATAACCACGGAAAAATAACCCAAAACGGAGGTGTTTAATATGTCCAGAGTATGCAATATTTGCGGTAAAGGTCAAGCTTCGGGTAACAACGTCAGCCACTCTAACCGTAAGACGAGAAGAACTTTTAAAGTAAACGTACAGAAGATTTCCTACGTAGAAGACGGTAAAGAAACGAGCGGTTACGTTTGCGCAAGATGCATCAGAACCCTTAAGAAAGCGGACGCAGAATAATTCTCCGCTTTCATTTAACACGCTTAAAAGAGCCGACCGAGGTATACGCGGTCGGCTTTTTGCGTTATCCCCTATTGACTTTTCCCCTTCCTCATTATATAATATTAGAAAAGGAGTACGTATATGAAAAAATTTTTCGCGCTTTGCGCGTATCTTACCGCCCTGCCTTTTCTTGTATCCTGTCAATGCGGAGTGCAAAAACAAACGGAGGAAAACCGCACCGTGTTTACTCTCGAGCATTTTGACGGAAGATACAAAACGAACCTGGAACGGCTGAAAAAGGGTGAGGGTACGATATATTTTTCCGCAACCCTTTCCGAGGGCGAAATTAACGTCTATTACGATCTTGGTTTGATTTGGGAGAAAGAATTGCTCTTTTCCGCGAGCGCAGGCGAACCTATTGTAGGCGTCGGCGGATATCTTGAAGATTCCAGCGTAACCGTAATTATAGAGGCTGTTTCTCCTGCCACGGGCGAAATTATCCTTGATTTTGAGAATGAAATAACGCAGACCGATTAACGGTCTGCGTTTTGATTTACTCTATCAATTCTTTAAACGGCTTGGTCATATCCCTATCCATATATTCGTAATGGATATTATTATAGGTCTTGGATTTTAGCCATCTGTATTCCCCAAACGGCAAACTGAATATCCAAAGAACGATATTCCATTGTCTTTCGTCCGTTTCGGCTTCCGCTTCTTCGTTTGTATTATAGACGTGGAAATAGATAAATTCTTCGTCCTCCCCCTCGCCCAAGGTCGCCTCAATGCTGTAATATCCTGCGTCAAGATCCTCTCTATGATCTCTATGCCTTACTACATAGCCCGCATTTTCATACGCCGTTATAAGCTCGTCTGCGGTAATCTCCTCACCCTCTTTCGGAGTACAGCCCGCAGAAAAAAGACTGGTTGCAAGCAAAGTCAAAGCAATCGCTCTTTTTCCTCTTCTCATGGCTTTATTCCTTTAATTTTTGTATCATTTCCGCGCGATCTTCCGCCTTGAACACCGCACTGCCTGCGACGATCACGTTTGCTCCTGCCGCTTTGATTTCCGCGACGTTTTCCGCCGTTACGCCGCCGTCTATCTGCAGGTCTATTTCCTTACCGCTCTCGTCGATTATCTTGCGGATTTCACGCAATTTATCAAGAGCCGACGGAATAAATTTCTGTCCGCCGAACCCAGGGAAAACGCTCATAACCAACACCATATCACAAAGCAGAATAACGTCTTTAATCTTCTCCACTGGAGTATCGGGATTGATAACCGCGCCGCATTTCACGCCCGTAGATTTGATAAGCATGAGCACCTCTTTGAGGTTGTCTTGACAAGCCTCCCAGTGCACGGTGATAATATCCGCGCCTGCTTTGGCAAAGCGTTCGACGTATTTTTCGGGGTGCACGATCATCAAATGACAATCGAGCGGAAGCGTAGTGATTTTTCTCAAATCCTCCACCATTTTAATCCCGAACGTAATATTATTGACGAACACTCCGTCCATAACGTCGCAATGCACGAGGTCTGCGCCGCACTGTTCGAGGGAGCGCACTTCCTCACCCATTTTTGCAAAGTTCGCCGACAGAATAGACGGCGCAATTTTGATATTTTTCATAATTCTTTCTCCTTTTGTGATTAAGGGTCAAGGGACGTGGTCCCTTGTCGGGGAGGTTGAGGGGCGGAGAGCCCCTCGCAAAGAGGGTACTCTTTAAAGCAAGGCTCGCCTTGCGCTATTTACCGCCTTTGGCGGTTATACACCGCTTTGCGGTGTTGGACGCAACCTTCGGTTGCTTTTAATGGTCCGCTTTATGGGCTCTGCCCATACCCGTAAGGGCTACTCGCCCTTAACCCCGCAAGGGACCACGTCCCTTGACCCTTGGCAGGGATTCTGCGCCGCGTATTTGAAAAGGGAAAAACGACGGAGAAGGGTTGCGGATTTGCGACGAGGTCGGAAGATTCGGCGACGGAAGCGTACTTACCGTACGTGACCAAGACGAATACCGACGAGGCGCGAAGACGCGCCCTTATACGT
Organism: Clostridiales bacterium; assembly: GCA_015069365.1. GTDB lineage: Bacteria > Bacillota > Clostridia > Christensenellales > Borkfalkiaceae > Scatosoma. The sequence continues at coordinate 28,219 of SVIT01000012.1, forward strand.
CGTTTTTTCTTACACGCCGTTTTTCTCTATATAGCTTGCTCGTAACTGCCCACAAGCACCGCCTATATCCACCCCGATCTGGCGGCGCAAAGTCGCAGATAATCCGCCCTTTTCAAGCATGCCTAAAAAACGGTAGGCGGCTTTGTCGTCAGTGGATTTTAACGTGCGTTCTTTCACTTCATTCAAACGGATTAAATTCACGTGACAGGGCTTGCCTTTTAATAAATCAATCAGGGCGCGGGCATGCTCTTCGTCACAGTTCTCACCCTCAATCAACGTGTATTCAAAATAATAACGTCTGCCCGTCTTTTTGAAATAATATTCGCATGCCTTTAAAATTTCAGAGATCTTATATGCCTTGGCAATAGGCATCGTCCGCGCACGGGATTCATCATCCGTTGCGTGCAGGGAAACGGTCAAATTCAACGGAATTCCCTCGTCCGCAAGCCGATACATCTTCGGTACGATACCGCACGTGGAAAGGGAAATGTTGCGCGCACTGATACATACGCCCCCATCCGCCGTTACGTTTTTGAGGAATTTTAATACTTCGTCGTAATTGTCCAACGGTTCGCCGCTGCCCATCAATACTACGTTGGTAACCGCCCTTGTCTGCGCGCCCTGTTTGGGTACGTCCTCTTTATGCAAAGCATTCACTAGCAGTATCTGGGATAAAATCTCTCCCGAGGTTAAATTCCGCACCAGACCGCCAAGGGTCGAGGCGCAAAATTTACAGCCCATTCTGCACCCAATCTGCGTGGATACGCATTGCGTGTAGCCGTATTTGTATTTCATGAGCACCCCTTCGACCAAATTACCGTCCGCATACTCGAAAAGGTATTTTTCCGTTCCGTCTAAGGATACGTATTTTTCCTTGATGCGAATGGGCGCGTCCTCGTATTCTTCACAAAGTCTTTCCTTAAACGCCTTGGAAAGTGAGGTGATCGCCGTGATCGCCTTGCCCTGCATCAAGCCCTCGTACAGCTGTTTTGCACGGAATTTTTTCTCGCCTAGAGAAAGGACTTTTTCTTCCAACTCCGCATAGGACAAGTCTTGTAAAATCTTCTTCATCTCCGTCCTCCGTGCGGTTATTTCTTGATCAATTTACACACGTAAAACCCTGCGCCGTACGCAGTGTCGGGCAGGAATTGTAGACCGTGTTTTTTCTTATCGTGCGCGAGCGGAGATTTTATCTCCGCCGCCTCGTATTCGCAATGAGTTTTCAAAAACGCCGATACGATACCGTCGTTTTCACTCTCGAAAAGAGAGCAGGTGGAATAATACAGCGCTCCCCCTTTTTTTACGTACTTTGCGACGTTATCCAAAATCGCTGTCTGCGCCTTTTTCAAACCGACAAAATCCTCTTCCTTTCTAAAAAGTTTGATGTCGGGGTTTTCGCTGACCGTACCAAACCCCGAACAAGGCGCGTCGCATAACACCGCGTCGAACGCCTCCGCATATTCGGGATCAAACACCGCGCTGTCCTTTTCATATTCCGTTACGTTTTCCACACCCATACGGCGCTTGTACTGGCGTATCAGTTCCACACGATGCGCGTGCAGTTCAAACGAAGTTACTTGACCGCATTTTTTGGCGAGCAGAACGGATTTTCCGCCTGGCGCGGCGCAACTGTCGAGCAAGTTTTTACAAGGAGAAACAACGTCGCAGATTGCCACGCTGCCTACCGATTGAAAGGTGTATTCCCCCTCGTCAAATCCCTCGTCGCGCACAAAATGATCGAAAATCCAAACCCCCTCAAACGGAGTCTTGATATGCGGTCTGTCCGCGTACTTTTCCGCATTTCTTTCAAAACGAACGGTAACCCCTTTCGAGCCCGCCGCCGCAATCGAAAACGCGCGGTCACCGTACTCCTTTTTCAGCTTCTTATAGGCGTATAAAGGATAGGAAGTCTTCAACGCCTCTCCCTCCGTGCCTTGAGGCAGAGCTCCGTCCACCTCCGCGCGGTCAAAACGTCTTAAAAAGGCGTTGACAAAACCGCTGACGCCCCCTTTCCCAAGTTTTTTACAAAGGGTCACGGCGCAATCGGTCACCATATATCTCTTTTTGTCCATGTACATGAGCATGTACAGCGATATTTTCAAAAGGATCCGCACGGCGAGTTTAGGGGCTTTCGGCGCATAATGCCGTATGCAAAAATCCAAATACCCGTCGTTTTCCAACACACCGTACACGATACGCACCGTACGGGAACGGTACTGTTCTTCAATATAGGTGTCCGTGATCGCCTGCTTGACGTGCGCTCCGTCCGAATAGATTTTCGTCAGTATTTGAAAGGGATCGTAAACGGGATTGCTTAACATTCGAATACCTGCCCTTTCTTAGCTTTTCTGCCGTTGATAAAATCCCCGCCCGAAATGCGTTTTCCGCCTGCAGCCTGCACCTCGGTCAACTTCACCGCCCCGTCTGCACATTTTACGAGCAAGCCGCGCTTGGGTCTGTCGGATAACACCTCGCCAAGTTTTGCCCCATCGAAGCAGGCCTGCTCTTCTTCGTTTAACACGGCGCGTTCTGCGCGGTATACGTTGACTTTATTTCCGTCCAAAAGAGTGAAAGCAACGGGAGCAGGATTCATTCCGCGCACCACGTTGCAGATCTCCTGCACGGTTTTGTGAAAGTCTATCTTTGCATGGTCTTTATTGATTTTTCTGACGACGTTTACCCCCTCGTCGTCCTGTTTCGTCAGGGTATATTCCCCCGATTGTAACATATTCAAAGCGCGAATAATGAGGTTTGCCCCGATTTTAGATAACCTATCGGACAGCTCCCCATACGTTTCGTTTTCGCCGATTGGAGTTTCCTCTACGCAGAGTATATCCCCGCAATCCAAGCCCAGCTCTGTCTTCATGATCGATACGCCCGTAACCGTTTCGCCGTTTAAAATGCAGCTTTGAATGGGCGACGCGCCGCGGTACTTAGGCAACAGCCCTGCATGGATATTCCAAACTCCTTTCGGAAAACTATCCAAAACAGCCTGCGTCAAAATTTGACCGTACGCGCAAGTGACCATAAGCTCTGCCCCAAGCGCGCGGATCATCTCCACTTCGTCGCGGATTTTTTCAGGCTGAAAGACGGGAATACCCAACCTTTCCGCCAACGTCTTTACGGGCGGAGGAGTCAATACCCCCTTTCTTCCCTGCGGTTTATCCGTCTGTGTAATTACCCCGACGATTTCAAACCCGCCCTCGTATATCGATTGTAACGCCGCCGTTGCAAACTCCGGCGTGCCTGCAAAAATCAGTTTCATCACTTTTTCCTTTATGCCTTTTCTATATGCGTTGCTTTGTCAATATACAAAACGCCGTCCAAGTGGTCGAGCTCGTGACAAATCGCGCGCGCAAAAAAACCTTTTGCTTTGAGGGTATGCTTTTCACCGTATCTGTCTTGATAGGAAAGGGTGACTTTCATGGGGCGGGAAACGATACCGCTCTTTCCGCGGACGGACAAACAGCCTTCCCAGCCCGTCTGTTCCCCTTTTTGCTGTACGAGGACGGGATTGATAAATTCGAAATAACCCTCCTCTACG
>SVIT01000013.1 GCA_015069365.1 Clostridiales bacterium
CTGCGGCGTGGTCGTAGAGGTTTGTCCTGAAGATAACACGTTTGTCTTGGAAACGGGTACGGAAGCAAGCGGAAAATCCTATATCAAGTTCGATAAGCAAGCAGTATACCAGACGGATGCCGTAGCGAAAAAGGAAGAACCTGTTGAAAAGCAGCCTGCTGAGCAGCCTTTTGAAGAGGGGGCACCCGTGGAAGAAATTCCCGCTGAAGAAGTAGCGGAAGCACCTGTTGAAGAAGCTCCCGTAGAAGAAACGACGGAGAATAATTAAAAAACGTTCTGAAATGAAAATGCCTTCGCATACAATAATGCGGAGGTGTTTTTTTATGCGAAACGAAACGGTATACGGGAACGGCTTGTTCTCGGTGATCAAAGCAACGGCAACGGCGTTAGCGCTGTCTTTACTGCTAGCGGTACTATTCGCTGTCGTATTACGCTCGGCGACGGTTCCAAGCGGGGTGATTTATCCCGTCAATCAGATCTTGAAAAATATTGCTCTTGTGGCGGGCGTTCTGTCCTTTGTAAGAGGGGAAAAGGGCTGGTTGAAAGGGGGAGGAACGGGGTTGCTCTTCACTGCACTTTCCTATCTGGCGTTTTCCGCGATTGGCGGAGATTTTTCCCTTTCGTGGCTGATTGCCATAGAGGTTGTCACGGCGTTTTTGGTGGGCGCAATCGGTGGAAGCCTTGCGGTCAATATAAAAAAATAAACGCTTTTTTTACAGAAAAGCGAGATTACGCTGGTAAAACTCGAAAAAAATGGCAGAAACCGCTTGCAATTTTATGAAAAGTGTATTATAATAAAAACATCAAATCCAAATAGTTGGGAGGATGTTATGATTAAAACGATCGCGAAACCCGCAGAAAAGAAAGTAACCGCTTGCGGCGAATGCAGAAGCACCTGTCAGTCCGCTTGCAAAACGAGCTGCACGGTAGGCAATCAGTCCTGCGAAAGAATTACGCGCGAAGAAAAAATCGAGCGTAAATAATGTGGCGTAACCGATAACAATCGGTTGTAACAAGCAAAACGCAAATACGGCGTAAAAGGCGCGCGTGTGTTTATACGCGCCCTTTTTTTGCCGTTATGAGAAAAAATTTGTACGATCAGGACGGGATCAACACGGCTATGATACACGTATTTAATTACAAAGACAAAAACTACATCTACGACGTAGGGAGCGGCAGCTTGCACGAATGCGACCAAGCGACTGCAGATTATCTGAAAGCGAAAGAATGTGGTCAGGACGTCGATATCACCTATATTACGGACGAGCAGATTAAAGAGATTTTGCAAGACGTGGAAGGGTTGAAAGAATCGGGTTTGCTTTTTAAGGAAGAAGTCAAGAGCTATCCTATGAAGAGCAGTGAGGTAAAGGCGCTTTGTATCCACATTTGTCACGATTGCAATTTCCGCTGTCGGTACTGCTTTGCCGACGAGGGGGCGTACCATTCCAAGCGCGAATCCATGAGTTTTGAAACCGCAAAGGCGGCGGTAGATTTCCTCATTGAAAACAGCGGCAAGAGAAAGGTGCTGGAGATGGATTTCTTCGGCGGTGAGCCCTTGATGAATTTCGACGTTTTGAAAAAGACGGTCTACTATGCGAAAGAGGCGGCTGCGAAGGTAGGGAAAAAATTCCTTTTCACCACGACGACCAACGCGCTTTTGCTCAATGACGAAGTCATCAAATTCTTCAACGAAGAGATGGAGAATATCGTGCTTTCGTTGGACGGCCGCAAGGAAATTCACGACGCAATCAGAAAATCTATCAACGGCAAGGGTACGTTTGACCTTATCATCGACAAAATCAAGAAATTTATTTCTTTGCGCGGGGATAAGAGCTACTACGTGCGCGGCACGTTCACTGCGAAAAATCTGGATTTTGCCAAGGACGTTCTCTTTATTGCCGATCAGGGCGTGGATTCTATTTCTATGGAGCCCGTTGTGACCGAGATAGAGGATTTGCAGATCACGGACGAGCATTTGCCGACGATTGCAAAGGAATACGAGAATCTTTGTGACGCGTATTTGGAAAGATACGCGAACGGCCAAGGGTTCAATTTCTTCCATTTCAACGTCGATTTGGAGGGGGGGCCTTGCCTTTCCAAGCGCGTATCCGCTTGCGGTGCGGGGAACGAATATTTCTCCGTTGCGCCCAACGGCGATCTGTATCCCTGCCACCAGTTCGTAGGGGATGAAAAATTCCGAATGGGCAGCGTCAGCGAGGGGATCGTACGTACGGATATCAGGGAAGAATTTAAGAATTCCTGTCTGTTTACACGCAAAAAATGCGGCGACTGTTTTGCGAAGTTTATCTGTTCAGGCGGATGCAACGCAAACAACTATCATTACAACGGCGACATCAACGATCCTTACGAGGTTACCTGCGGTATGATGAAGAAACGTATCGAATGCGCAATGCATATTTTGGCTGAGAAAAAGTTAAAAAATCTTTAAAAAAGTTAAAAAAATTATATAAGTCCGTCGTTATGACTTGACGGGCGCATTAAAAATAAGGTATAATAAAAAAGTATATTGTACTCGGAAGAAAAAAATCCGAAACACAACAGGAGGCTTATACACATGGGCAAAAAGAAATCGATCGTATTGATGGTTTTGCTCACCATCGTCATCGTCGTATTATGCGCGATCACGGTAGTTCCTTCTTTCACGATTCCTGGAACGGGTAAAGTGAAGATTTGGAAACCTGCCGTAATGCAGTACGACCTCGGCACGGATTTGGACGGCGGCTATTATGCATATTATTATCCGCAGGGCATCATTTCCGAAGCCGAATATAAAACCAACCTTGAAATGTTGGAAGCGGCTGTTGAAGCAGCGGCTGAAGGCGACAAGGCTGAGAAGGAACAAGAGCTTGCGGACTATCAGGCAGATTACGTTGCGCACGGCGGTCTGTACCTTAGCACCGATCTCGAAACGGGTATCTTGGAAGACGACAAAAAGACGGTAAAGAAAGACTTTATCGAAGCGTTTGACGAGGTTTTGGCGGAAATCGTTTCCCGTTACGAGCAGAAGAACTATGCGGATTATCGCGTTTCCGTCGTAGACGATTATGCGATTCGCGTACAGTTGCCTTCATCTGAAACGTCTGCTGAAAACAGCGCGTTCCAGAACATCTCCAACACCGTTGCATTGTTTTCGCAGACGGGCGAGTTGGAGATTAAGATGGGCGACGCTTTGGTTGACGAACGTGCAGAATACGAAGTAAACGAGATCATCAAGAGCTTCTCCGTAGATACCAAGTATGAAGTTGCTTACATCAAAGTGAAATTCACCGAAGTTGGTAAGGACATGCTTAAGGCATACGAGGACGCTACCGGCGAAGACAAGCTCAAGATCACGCTCGGCGACGAAACGGTAATGGAAATTACCGCGGCGGATCATATCGACGGCAGATACGCTGTTCGTTATCCAGTTGCAAATGAATCGGAAATCGGCTATGTTGAAACGATGGCGATTCTTCTTAACTCCGCGCTGGAAAAGGGCGGTTACGAGATTGAATTCCGTGACGTTGCAAGCAGCGAAATCCGTACGTTCGAGCCCGTTTACGGTGGCAATACGCTCACCCTTCTTTACATCGCTTTGGCGGCTGTAATCGTTGCGGTGATCGTTGCGGCGATCGTTGCGCTTGGCGGCTTCGGCGTGGCTAGCGCATATTCGACGGTTAGCTACTTGATTGTTGCAGGGCTCTGCTTTGCATTCATCACGGGCGGCGTATTTGAATTCTCGCTCGGGACCGTATTCGTATTCGTGATGGGTCTTGCGCTTATGAATGTACTGAACGCGCACGTATATAATGCAATCAAGACGGAAATCGCGCTCGGCAAAACGGTAGAATCTTCTGTTAAGGGCGGTTACAAGAAGACCATCTTCGGTATCGTAGATATTTATGCAGTGCTTGTTCTCGGCGCAGTAGCGTTGTTGATCGGCGCGGCTGGTTTGCATACCCTTGCTTTGCAGGCGCTTATCTGTATCGTAACCGGCGCATTCTGCAACCTTTTGTGGACGCGTATTATCAGCTACTTGCTCATGTCTGCAAGCAAAGATAAATACAAATATTTCCGTTGTGTAAGGGAGGATGACGACGATGAGTAAGATTCTGACGAAAACGGTAAAAAAGACGGCTATTCTTTCCATTGTTTTGGCGGTGATCATTGTGGCTGCGGTTGCATTGGGTATCGTATTCGGTGTGAAAGGTAACGGCGTATTCAATAAGAGCGCATTGCTCAGCGACAGCAAAACGTTGACGGTTTCTTTGAACCAGCACGCATATCTCACCAAGCTTGAGGATGTAGAGGCTGAATGTGAAAAGGCGTTTGCTAATTTGGACGTAGAGTACCAGATGAAGGGCGAAATGTCCGGTGACGAAAGTGAAATCGTATACGTATTTGCGTCTGAAGCGGATTTGACTGCGGCGAAAACGGCGATTGAAGAGAAATTCGATAGCTTGACTGCAAACGAATGGAAGGGTACGTTCATCACCGTATCTGCAAACAGCGAAAAGGCTGTGAAAGTGTTGGTGAAGAATTATGTTCTTCGCGGTGTGATCGCAGGCGTTGTTATGGCGGTGTTGGTATTTGCATACGTTGCAATCCGTTATCGCTTGAACATGGGTATTGTTGCGGCAATCGCTACTTTGCTCGGCGGTTTGTTGACGGCGGCGGTGATCATTATCACTCGTATCCCCGTAACGGCATCCGTAACCTACGTGTTGGCAGTAGCACAATTGTTCTCCGCTGTAACGACCTTGTTGACCTTCAATAAAGTACGTGCAAACAGCGCGAAAGAAGATGCGTCTACGCAGTCTGCTGAAGAACTTATTACTTCTTCGGTTGCAACGAAAGAAATCTTGTCTTTGGCAACGGTTGGCGGTGTTTCCCTTATCGTTGTAGGCGCATGCGCTACCGCAGGTGTAAGATGGTTTGCAATTCTCGCTTTGATCGGCTTGGTTGTAGCGACGTTTATCGGTTTGGTTTATGCTCCTTCCTTGTATATTCCTTTCAAGAAAGCTGCTGATAAGAAACCTGTCAAAGACGCTTACGTCGGAGCAAAGAAAACCACGACCAAAGTTAAGAAAGCGAAGAAAGAAGTTGTAAAAGCAGTGGAAGCGACTCCTGTTAAGGAAGCTCCTGCTGAAGAACCCGCTGTTGAAGAAACGGTTGAAGAAGCTCCCGCAGAAGAACCCGCTGTTGAAGAAACGGTTGAAGAAGCTCCCGCAGAGGAACCCGCTATTGAAGAAACGGTAGAGGAAGCTCCCGCAGAGGAACCCGCTGTTGAAGAAACGGTAGAGGAAACTCCTGCAGAAGAACCCGCTGTTGAAGAAACGGTAGAGGAAGCTCCCGCTGAAGAACCCGTTATTGAAGAAACGGTAGAGGAAGCTCCTGCAGAAGAACCTGCTGTTGAAGAAACCGTTGAAGAAGCTTCTGCTGAAGCAGAAGAAAACGCATAAAGCGAAAACAACAAAATAAACAGGGCGGGCGGGGGTATAATACCTTCCCGCCCGAATATTTTATAATCCACCGATTCAACGTTCGATGTAAGGAAAAAACGCATGAAAAAAATTGTCCCCGAATACTCGTTTTCGGCAGAACAACTGAATAAGATTTCCGTTCTTGCCATGGAGACGGGGATGACGGAGCAGATCACCAGGATCTTGTATGCGCGCGGTGTAGATACCGCCGAGAAGATCCGTCGGTTTATGCGTCCTTCGGAGAGGAATTTTCTTTCTCCCTTCCTTATGAAAGGCATGAAAGAGGCGGTGGACCTAATCACGCAAGCACGAGATGAAGGCAGAACGGTTGCGGTGTTTGGGGATTATGATGCAGATGGTATTTGCGCGTCGGCGATTATGTATCACGCCTTGCGCGATTTTGGTATTGATGCGCACGTGTACGTTCCCGAACGCGCCGACGGTTACGGTCTTTCGGAAGAGGTCGTTGATAAGATTTTCGAGGAATGCAATCCCGAGCTTTTTATCACCGTAGACTGCGGGATATCTTGCGCGAAAGAGGCACAATATATTTATGAACTCGGTTCGGACGTCATTGTGACCGATCATCACGAATTGCCTGAGGTTTTGCCCGATTGCGTTATCATCAATCCGAAATTAAAGGACGATTATCCTTACGATAACCTTTGCGGCGCAGGGGTTGCGTTTAAGGTAGCTTGTGCCTTGATCGGTGAAGAAGCTTATAAATATCTGGACTTTGCGACCTTGGCTACGGTTGCGGACAGCGTGCCACTTTTAGGGGAAAACCGCGACATTGTTACCGAGGGCTTGAAACGGTTTAACACGAATATCCGCCCTTGTTTTTCGATGCTCGTGGGTAAGAATTATGACGGAATCACCGCACAGACCTTGGCGTTTAACGTGGCGCCCCGCGTCAATGCGGCTGGCCGTATGGGAGACGCGCAGGCGGCGTTCCGCTTGTTTGTTTCCGAGAATGAGTCTGAGGTGTACGACCTTGCGACCAAGCTTTGCATGTACAATACCGAGCGTCAAAAATACTGTGACGAGCTGTATGCATCGGCAAAGAAGAAGATTTTAGAAAAGGGCGCGTACGGCAACGTAATTATGTTGTCAGATGAGAGTTGGAATACTGGATTTATCGGGATTGTGGCGGCGCGTATTTCCGAGGAATACAATCGTCCCACGTTATTGTTTGTTCATCACGGCGACATGTTGAAAGGGAGCGCGAGAAGTATTGAAACGGTGAATATCTTCACGGCGCTTAAGAACTGTTCGCAGTATATCGAAGAATTTGGCGGACATGCCCAGGCGGCGGGTATCAATATTCGTTTTGAGAATTTTGACGCCTTAGAAGAGGCGCTCAACGAGGAGATCGGAAAGACGTACGTTCGGGAGGATTTTGAACAGCTGATCCCCGTTACTGAAGAATTGTCTGGACCTATCCCTGAAAAATTTGCGAAAGAGTTGGTTGCGATGGAGCCCTACGGCGTAGGACATAGAAGGCCACTTTTCTCTGTTTCGGCAGGGGCATGTACGGCTCGACCGGTAAAAGCGATGTCCCCGCACCTCACCGTTAAGAGCGAATACGTCGATCTTTTGTATTTTTCTGGAGCAAAAAATCTGAAGATTATCGAGAGCGACGTTCGAAAACAATTTGTCTTTGAAGTCAACCTGTCCAAATACAAGGGCAGAGAATATATTAAAGGTTACGTCCGCGATTTGATTTATGACGGCAGAACGGGCAGGGGGACGGCAGAAAGTATTTTCGCGAACTCGATTGCGCGTTTCTATGCACCGCAAGTGGACTTCGAGCCTATTGAACTGGGAACGGAAGAGATCAAGGCATTGATTGAAAAGAGGAAAGCAGAATGTCCCTACGGGCTTTGTCTGATTGCCTCCGATCGGCGCACGTTACGGTTTTACGAGGGACTGGAAGACTTTGGCTGTGACCTTTTCTATCCCTCTTCGAGAAACTTAGCCAACGCTTTGGTCGTTTCTCCCGCACCTGATGCAGACCTGTCTGGATTTAGGGATTTTATCTTCCTTGACACCCCCTCTGATTTCCACATGGACGCGATTCGGGGTAGGCAGGTATTTGTCAACCGCGATATTTGCGGGTATAAGATGTTTGAAAACTTGGACGTTGCCAGAGAAAGTCTTTTGGAAATTTTCTCCGCTTTGCGCCGTGAAGTGAACAGTCTTTACGGACAAACTGTGGAAGAGTTGGCGGTGGCTTGCGACGGACTTGGGTTTGATAAAAAGGAATTCATCTTCGCTTTGAACGTATTTGAGGAGTTGGGGCTTGTATCCTTTGGAGAGGGCAAGCTGACGGTGTATCGCGGGGTAAAAGCGGAACTGACCGATTCCAGCATTTATAGAAAAGTTTGTTTATTACAGCAGAATTGATTGAGAGGAAGTCAATGGAAAGCACGTTGGAAAAAATCAATCAAATATATGGGGATAAAGATAGGGAAATCCTGCAAAAGGCGTACGATTACGCAAAAGAGGCGCATGCGAACCAAAAACGCGCCTCGGGTGAACCGTATTTTATTCATCCTTGCGCAGTTGCCGATATCCTTATGGACTTGGGTTTGGACGCCGCAACGATTGCGGCGGCGCTTTTGCATGACGTTATTGAGGATACAGAATCGACTGCGGAAGATATTAGCCGTGAGTTTGGGGACGAGGTATTAAACCTTGTCAGCGGCGTAACGAAACTGGAAAAAATCGTTTTCAAATCACAAGAGGACGCGGAGGCGGAAAATTTCCGTAAAATTTTTGTCGCAATGGCAAAAGATATGCGCGTTATTATCATTAAATTGGCAGACAGACTGCACAATATGCGGTCGCTGAATTTCCTTTCGAAAGAACGCCAACAGCGTATGGCGAGGGAAACGTTGGATATCTATGCACCTCTTGCAGGCCGTCTGGGTATTTCACAAATCAAGTGCGAGCTGGAAGATTTGTGCTTGAAATATCTCGATCCCGAATCGTACGATTATTTGGTGTATAATATCCGTGAAAAACTGTCCGCGCGTAAAGAATTTGTCAATAATATCGTTGAAGAATTGAAGGAATTGATGCAGGGTGACGGGATTGACGGAGAGGTTTTCGGCAGGCCGAAACACTTCTACTCCATCTATAAAAAGATGAAAAACAAGGGCAAGAGCCTCGATCAGATTTACGATTTGACGGCGGTGCGCGTGATTGTCAGCGATATTAAAGAATGTTACACCGTTTTGGGGCGTATCCATGAAAAGTGGAAACCGATCCCTGGGCGTATCAAGGATTATATCGCTACGCCCAAACCCAACAAATATCAATCTTTGCATACCACGGTTATGACCAGATTCGGTCAGCCGTTTGAAATTCAAATCCGTACCGAAGAAATGCACCGTATCGCAGAATTCGGTATCGCGGCGCACTGGAAATATAAAGAGGGCAAGACGGAAGAGGCGGCGACCAACTTTGAGAACCGTCTTACGTGGCTCCGCGAAGTAATGGAATGGCAAGGGGATTTGAAAGATTCGAAAGAGTTTGTCGACGCCTTGAAAACGGAGCTGTACAGCCACGAGTTGTTGGTCTTTACGCCACGCGGCAAGGTCATTTCGTTGCCTCCTGAGGCGACCCCGATCGACTTTGCGTATGCGATTCACTCGGAGGTTGGCAACCGTTGTACGGGCGCGCGCGTCAACTCTAAAATTGTGCCTCTGACGACCAAACTTGAGGTTGGGGACGTGGTCGAGATTATTACCTCGCCCAACTCGAAAGGTCCCTCGAGAGACTGGCTGAAATTCATAAAATCTTCCAGCGCAAAAGCCAAGATCAAGCAGTTCTATAAAAATGAGCTGAAGGAAGAAAATATCCGTATCGGTCAGATTAAGTTAGAAGAAGAGGCGAGAAAGAAAGGTTTTACTCTGTCGAATCTTTTGAACGCGGAAAGCTTTAAGCGTATTTCTGAACGTTTCTCCTTTGGGGAGATGGAAGAAATGTACGCGGCTGTCGGGTACGGTTCGATTTCCGTCAACCAGATTTTATTTAAACTTATTGATTTTTACCGTAAGGAAGCGCCGTTGGCGTTTGAGGTGCGTGCAGGTGACGGCGGCAACAGAACACCTGGCGGCGTGCTTGTCAATGGGCAGGCGGGTATGTTGGTGCGCTTTGCAGGCTGTTGTTCTCCCGTACCTGGTGACGAGATTGTAGGGTATACTTCACGCGGCAGAGGGGTGGTGATTCACCGTCAGGACTGTCCGAACGTGAAAGGAGTGGAAAAGCTCCGCCTTTTGCCTGCGTCTTGGCAGGTTGCGGCAGGGGCGAAGCAACGGTATAATGCCAACATTTCCATTCGTGCGGTGGATCAGGGCGCGGCGTTGTCCGTGTTGTCTTTCGTGGTTTCGGAATTAAAATTATCCATTACTGCCGTCAACGGCCGTATTGATAAAAATCACGACGCAGTTTTGGAAGCGTCCATTTCCTTGACGGATATTTCCGAAGTGGATCTTTTGATTAAGAAGATGCAATCGGACAAGCGTATTTACGAGGTGCACCGTATTACCTCGTTGTCTTAAAAGTATCAGGCAAGGTGATTACCTTGCCTTTTTTACGGAGTAAATGCTATGACGATTATTACCATTTCTCCCCGTGGATTCGGGGCAAATACCTATGCGGTGACAAAAGACGGCGTGCATGCCATTGTGATCGACCCTGCACAGCCGCGTGTTGCGGCGGAACTGGAAAAACGCGGTCTCGTGCCTTCGTACGTCCTTTTGACACACTGCCATTTCGATCATGTCGGCGGTGTGGCGGCGCTGCAGGGAATGGGTGCGAAAGTACTGTGTTCTGTTGAAGAGAAAACTTTGGTGGGGACGGAAGCCGATTTGTTTTCTGCGTTTGGTGCGCCGCGTATTCCCTATACCGTGGATGAAACGTTTTCAGACGGCGAGGAGAAAAAATTGCTCGATATGTCGGTGAGAATGCTATTGACGGCAGGGCATACCCAAGGGGGTGCTTGCTACCTTTTTCAAGAAAACGAGGGGGGCAGGTATTTGTTCACGGGTGATACGCTGTTTGCGGGAAGTATCGGGCGAACGGATTTTCCGACGGGGGATATCTCTGCGCTGCGTGCTTCTTTAAGAAAGTTGTCTTCGCTGGAAGGGGATATGCCCGTTTACCCTGGTCATGAAGAACCTACTACGTTAGAAAGAGAAAGAAAGACCAACCCGTTTATGATTGACGCGTAAGGCGTTTGAGGGAAGATATGTTTACGACCGATTGTAAGTTTTTAGAAAATGAATTGCTCGACGTTGTGCGGTTGTTTAAGACAAGACCGCAGGATCTTGTTCATTCCTTCCGTTTTGAGGACGGACGGTTTTATAATGCATTCGAGGTAGATGGAGCGTCTTATCGGTTTGAAGACGAGGGGGAGGTGTTTGACGAGCTGGAATTTAAGCGTTTGGAACGCCGTTTTGCAAAGCTTCGCCTTTATGAAATTCTCTCGAAAACGTATGGGGAAAAGATGCCTTGGGGGGCGTTGACGGGGATTCGTCCGACCAAGCTTGCATATATGGAAAAAGAGCGTGGGAAAGACTTCAAAAACCTCTTTCGTGCCATGCAGGTATGCGATGAAAATATAAAATTGGTGGGAGATATCTTAAAAGCGCAGGAGGGAGTATACGAGAAAAAAGACGGCAACACTGATCTTTTTGTGTCCATTCCTTTTTGTCCGACAAAGTGCGCCTACTGTTCCTTTATCACTGCGCCGATTGATAAGACAAGACATTTCTTGCCGAGCTATTTGGATTGTCTGGATAAGGAGCTATCGGCGGCAAAAGAGAGCGTGGGAAATCTTCGCAGCGTGTACGTGGGCGGGGGGACTCCGTTTGCCTTGAGCGAGGAAGAGCTTGCAAGGGTATTAAAAGGTATAGCGCCTATTTATGAAAGCTATACCCCCAAGCGTGAATATACGGTGGAGGCAGGCCGTCCAGATACTTTTACGGAAGGGAAGTTGGCGCTGTTAAAAGGATACGGTGTGACAAGAATCTGTATCAATCCGCAGAGCTTTTCGGACGACACGTTGCGTGCGATCGGTAGAAAGCACACCGAGGCGGATATTTATCGTGCGTTTGAAATGAGTGAAAAATACGGGTTTTCCGTGAACGTAGATCTGATTGCAGGGCTGACGGACGAAACGCCAGACACCTTTATAAAGAGTGTGGAAAAAGCGGTAGCCACAGGCGCGGATAATATCACGGTGCATTGTCTTTCTCTCAAGTCCGGGGCAAAGCTGAAAGAGGAGACAGAGTATCTGGAAAACGATTTCATCTCGACCATGGTAGCCTCGTCCAGAGAAATTTTGAGTAAAAACGGTTACGTTCCATATTATATGTACCGTCAGAAATACCAGGTCGGCAACAATGAAAACGTTGGTTGGACAAAGCCTCATAAGGCGTGCGTGTATAATATTGATATTATGGAAGAAACGGCGGACAATCTCGCAGTGGGTGCGAACGCAGTTTCCAAGAGGGTTTTCAATGATAGAGGTTTGATCACAAGACACGCGTCGCAGAAGGATTTGCGGACGTATATTGACAACGTAGATGTGATCATTGAAAAAAGACGGGAATTTTTCCGTTAAAAAGCAGAAAAATAATAAAAAACGGCTCGTTTTTAATTTACATTCTTATAAGAATGTGTTAAAATAGTTCTATCGGCTGTCTGAGCGGTACGATTCTCCACGGCTTGCTCAGCGGTACGGCATAAACATTCCATAGGAGGATAAAAAAATGGAAAAGAATGAAATCATCGCAAAATTTGCAACTCATGAAGGCGACACTGGTTCGCCCGAAGTACAGATCGCATTGCTCACGCAGCGCATCAACCACCTTAACGAACATCTTAAGGCACACAAGCAGGACAACCATTCCCGTCGCGGCCTTTTGAAGATGGTAGGTAAGCGTCGCGGTTTGCTTGACTATCTTAAGGCAAAAGATATCGAAAGATACAGAGCAATTATCGAAGCATTGGGTCTTAGAAAATAATGCAAGCACGAAAGGGCGGGTTATTTTAACTCGCTCTTTTTTGTGATAAGAAGGAAAAAATGCAACCCTAAGTACGGAAAAGCGCGGACAAGCCGCGGCATAGGTTTTTTCGCAGTTTCGTACGCTGCACTGCCTCCGTCGGGTGACGCAGGCGGACAAGAACAAAAAAGAATCAAAGAATAAGGAGAATTTTTACAATGCCAGATTTGAACAACAGCAAAGTATTCAAGACAGAATACGCAGGCAGAGAACTTATCGTAGAGATCGGTAAGTATGCAGAACAAGCGAACGGCGCGTGCTTGGTACGTTGCGGCGAAACCGCGGTACACGTATCGGTATGTATGTCAGAGACGGCAAGAGAGGGTATGGATTTCTTTCCCCTGTCCGTAGATTATGAAGAAAAGATGTTCGCCGTAGGTAAGATCCCCGGCGGTTTCAAAAAGCGTGAAGGCAGAGCGTCCGACAAGGCGATTTTGACGAGCCGTCTTATCGACCGCCCTATCCGTCCTTTGTTCCCGAAAGGAATTTTCAACGACGTTGTCGTTGTTGCGACCGCGCTTTCGGTTGATCCCGATATTTCCCCCGAACCTTTGGCAATGGTAGGTTCGTCCATCGCATTGTCCATCTCGGATATTCCTTGGGCAGGTCCTACGGGTTCGGTTGTTGTAGGTTGCGTTGACGGTAAGTACGTGATCAACCCCAACGTAGAAGAACGTGCAAAGAGCACCATTCACCTCAACCTTGCAGGTACGTCCGACGCAATCCTCATGATCGAGGCTGGTGCGAACGAAGTTACCGACGCAGAAATGGTTGGCGCGATCATGTTCGGTCATGAAGAAATTAAGAAAGTTTGTGCTTGGATCGAAAATGAAATCGTTCCTGTTGCAGGCAAACCCAAGAAGGAAATGGAATTGTACCATATTCCCGAAGATCTTGACGCAGCTGTTAAAGCATACGGCTATGACAAGTTGTATGCAGCGCTTGATACGTTCGACAGACAGGAACGTCAGGCAAAGCAGGCTGCTGCTGAAGCGGAAATTATCGAACACTTCACCGATATCTATCCCGATCAAATCCGTGAAGTAAAAGATTCCATCTACTATATTGTAAAGGGAATCGTTCGTGCGAAGATTTTCGACGGCGTTCGTCCCGACGGCAGAAAGTTGGACGAAGTTCGTCCTATCTGGTGCGAACACGGCGTTCTTCCCAGAGTACACGGTTCCGCAGTCTTCACGAGAGGTCAGACGCAGGCGTTGACGACCTGTACCCTCGGTATGCTCGGCGAAGCGCAGAGAATGGAAGGTCTTGACGAAGAAGAAGAAAAGAGATATATGCACCAGTACAACTTCCCTGGCTATTCCACGGGTGAAGCAAAGGCGCTTAGATCGCCCGGCCGTCGTGAAATCGGTCACGGCGCGCTTGCAGAACGTGCACTTGTTCCCGTAATTCCTTCTCCCGAAGAATTCCCGTATGCGATCCGTGTCGTATCCGACATCATGTCTTCCAATGGTTCGTCTTCTATGGCTTCCGTTTGCGGTTCGACGATGTCCCTTATGGACGCAGGCGTTCCCATCAAAGCGCCCGTAGCAGGCTGCGCAATGGGTCTTGTTAAGGATCCCGAAACGGGCAAATACGTTATCATGACGGATATCCAGGGTCTTGAAGACTTCCTCGGCGATATGGACTTTAAGGTAGCTGGTACCGATAAGGGCATCACCGCTATCCAGATGGATATCAAGATCAAAGGTATTTCCGAACAGATCATGCTCGATGCAATCGCGAAAGCTCAGCAGGCAAGAAAGCACATTTTGGGCAAAATGCTCGAATGCATTCCTACCGTAAACGAACAGCTCTCCGTTTATGCGCCTAAGATCGTTACCTTCAAGATCAACCCTGAAAAGATCGGCGACGTTGTCGGTAAGCAGGGTAAGGTTATCAACAAGATCATCGAACAGACGGGTACGAAGATTGATATTCAAGAAGACGGCACTGTTTGTATCGCTTGCTTCGGCGACGTTGCAAACGCAGAACGCGCGAAGGCAATCGTTCAGTCGATTGCACATGATCCCGAAATCGGCGATATGTTCGTTGGCGTTGTCGTTCGTATCCTTTCTAAAGTCGGCGCGTTTGTTGAATTCGCTCCTGGCAAAGACGGTATGGTACACATCTCTAAACTCTCCGAACAGCGCGTAAATCAGGTAGAAGACGTGTTGAATATCGGTGATAAGGTTAAGGTGGAAATCATCAAGATCGGTGAAAAGGGTATCGATTTGAAACTCCTTGAAAAAATGGACTAATTGAGTAAAAAGAAACTCCCGAAAGTTGAAAAACTTTCGGGAGTTTTTATATGTAGAAGCAATCACTGCAAAAGATAAATCAAGATATAGATACCTTCCAACAACCCCAAATGCACGGGATAGAATATGTAGAAAAAGTATTTCATTTTTCTTGTCCCGCGTTCTCCATTGTAGAGGAGAAGAAGGGGGAGCGAGAATAAAGCGTAGACTGCAAGCGATGCCCAGCCGTATACAACAATTAGCATAATTAAGGGAACGGATATACACAAAACGCGCAAGGGTAAAACGTCCATTTTTTTCAATTTCTCGGGGGCAGGTATGCGATGAAAGTCAAAAAGCGATGCAAACACGGGTACCATGCAGCCGTAAAAACCGTAATCTACCTCAAAGAAATAGCAGAGGACGTACGCACCTGCAACAAGGCATATAAACGGCAACCAAGCCAGCGTTTTTTGCCATGCTTTTCTCTCTTTTGTAAAGAGGACTTTTTTTGCGAACTGTAAGGCAAAGACAATGAGTGCCGAGAGGGAAAAGGAGAGAAGTATCCCAAAATATAAGGTATCGGGAGCAAAGACATAAAACACCAACTGGCAAGCCGCGCCCAAGCCAAACAGCATGGAAAAATAGCGTACTTTATTTTTGGTGTAGCGGCACCCTTCTGCGATACAAAAGGCGAAGATGGGCATTGCCAGTCTGCCGATCATTCTCAGCCAAAGTACCGTCGGGAAGAATATCAACCCAAAATGATCGACGAGCATAGCTGCCGCCGCGATTAATTTCAGCGCGTTATTGTTTAAGACGCGCACTTTTTTTAAGGAGTCTAAGGTCATTCGTTATCTTCCTCTTGTGTAAGAATGGGTTTTTGTTCTTGCTTAGCGGCTTTCTTTTCCGCTTTTCGTTCTGCTTTTAACGCCTTTTTTTGCAATTTCTTATCCAACTTTTCTTGTGCTTTTTTTTCTCGTCTTTCTTCGACAAGTTTATCAAGGAGCTGTCTTGTTTTTGTAGGGGCGGCTTCTTCTTCCACTTCTTTCCCTACGATCTTTTTAAAGAAATTGCCCGTTGCGCGGAAAGGTTTGATGATGTTTTCCCAGTCTGCTTGTAACGCGGTGATCATGAAATCCAACCGCTTTTCAAGAATGGGAGTTGCTAATTCTAATACAGCTTGCAAGACCCAAGTAATAATCGTGAGCGTGAGTAAAACTAGAGAAAGAGGTTGGATCTCTGTCATCTCCGAAGTTGCAAGGGTTAGGATTGTACCGCCTAAGGTAAGCGTATTGACTGCTAATTTTGAGTATTTATATATGCGTTTGCCCAGTTTCTTAAACCCTTTTTTCAGCTCGTGGAACTTCATAACGAGGAAAAAAGCAAAATATCCTACGGACAGTGCAAGTAAAATGATATTCGCCCAAAGATAACCTGCTTTTGTAATCAGTGCATATACAAGATATATTATGTAAAATATCTGCATTGCACACGTGCCGATCCAGGTTGCTTTTTTAAAATCTTCCTTGGTTTTATTAAAGGCGGCAATTGTGTAATCTAACATTAAAGAACCTCCTAATCGGTTGTTTGTTCTTCCAAACGTGTTTGGCCCAACTTGGGCGGTTTACTCAAATAAGAGTAAAAGCCGCATACCAGGTGTGCGTTGAATAGTTTTTTCTTCTTGTTTGCGCTCTTTCCGAAGTATCTTTCAAAATCGGGTAAAGAGGTGAGGATATAGGCGTTCCAGTCAGGCAAAGCGCGGTAGGTTTTTCCAAACGCCGACATCAATGCACGGACGCTCTTTTCCTCTCCTAAACGTTCGCCGTAGGGTGGGTTGGAAAGGAGTACACCGTATTTCGTTTCACTGGAAAACGCTCTTGCGTCCGCCACGGAAAAACGGATATATTTTTCTACGCCTGCACGCTTTGCGTGGTATTTCGCGATGGAAATCGCTTCGGGGGAAATATCGCTGCCGAAGATGATCGGTTTTACGTCGCGGCGTTTCAGGTCTTCTGCCTCGGTTTTGGCGCGTTCTAAAATTCCTTTCGGGGCGCAGTCCCAAGCGGTGAAATCAAAATCCCGCTTTCCGCCAGGCGCGATATGCAGGGCTTTCATCGCCGCTTCGATCGGGAGAGTTCCGCTGCCGCAAAAGACGTCTGCAAACGGTTTTTCAATATCTCCGTCGGGGTTATAAAAAGTGGAGTCAATCAGACCTGCCGCCAACGTTTCCTTTAAAGGCGCGCTGTAGGCAAGAGATCGGTAACCGCGCTTGTGTAACCCCTCGCCCGTGGTGTCGAGGGTGACGGTGACTTCGTCCTTGAAAATGGAGAACCCGACGACGGAGCGTGCGCCCGTCTCCGAGAAAGTTTTTCGCATGGAACGGAGCTTGTCCGCCAAACGGCGAATGATCGCTTTTTTCGCAACGCCGCCAGCCGCTTTGATTGCGGCGAGAGTGGAAAGTATGCTCTTTCCGTCCATAAGGATTTTCGATTCTACCGTCAGCCAGTTTTCCCAAGGGATATTGTAAAATCCCTCGTACAACTCGTCAAACGTGAGGGCGTGAAACCGCGCGAGTACGATTAGTACCCGTTCTCCGCTGCGCAAAAATACGTTGAGTCGCGCGATATCTTCCCAGTCGCCTTCCACTTCAATTCTGCCGTTGTCGGCAGGAGCTTTTTCAAAGCCGAGGGAAAAAAGCTGGCGTTTGGTTGTTTGTTCCAGTCCCGATGCTACGGGGATAAGCAATTTCATAACACTTTCATTATACGGTTTTTTCCTGCGTTCGTCAACCCCTTGACGGGGTTTTGGTGAAAAATCGGGTGTCCAAAGATTGACAAGCGGCAAAAAAGGGGGTATAATACAGATATGAAACGTAATTACGAAAACATGATGACGGAACAGATGAAAGGGATCGAAAAGGGAGCGCGGTTGCTATTGCACAGTTGTTGCGCGCCTTGTTCGTCCGCTTGTTTGGAGAGATTAAAAGAATATTTTTCTGTGACCGTCCTTTATTATAATCCGAATATCGACGAGAGAGAGGAATACGAAAAGCGTAAGGCGGAACAGATTCGTTTTTTAAAGGAAACGGGTTGGGCGGATTTTCTCGATTGCGATCACGAGGCGGAGCGATTTTTACAGATGTCACAGGGTATGGAAAACGAGCCTGAACGCGGAGCGCGGTGTTACCGCTGTTATGCGTTGCGTCTGGAAAAAACTGCGCAGGTAGCCAAAGAAAACGGCTTTGCTTATTTTGCGACGACGTTGACCCTCAGTCCTTATAAAAATGCCGAATGGCTGAATGAAATTGGTGAAAACGTAGGGGGCATGTATGAGGTGAATTACTTATATACCGATTTCAAGAAGAAAGGCGGGTATCATAGATCGGTGGAGCTTTCCAACGAATACGGGCTGTATCGGCAGGATTTTTGCGGCTGTAAATTTTCAAAAAGATAACGAAACGGGGCGGTGGCTCCGTTTTTATTTTAGGGCGTATTTTCTATTCGGAAAATATGCCCGTTGGGACATAAGACAAAAAACGACGGTCGAACGCCGTCGTTTTTGCTCGCTTGTTTTCACCCGCATATCTCGGAAACCCCATACGTTTTAAAAGGAGAAAAAGGGGGAATGGTTTGCGTTAAACCGCATATATTTTCTTGAAAGTCCCCTACCGCGGCAAGAGGTCTGCCAAAAATAACGAAGCCGCATTTGCGGTTGTCCACAAATGCGGCTAAATTCACGTATTGTCGAAAAATGTCAAAGGTGTTTACAGCGAGAAACAGTCGAAAATACCGCCCGTTTCCAAGTCTTTCCAGTACAAAACTCCGTTGTCGAGTAGGATATAAGAATGGGGCGTTCCCTCTTTGGGGAGGGAGACTGAACCGCAGTTTGCATAGACCGCGCCGCCTTGCATTTCCGTGCAGCAAGGGGAATGGAAATGTCCGTTAAAAAGCAGGTCGCCTTTTTTCAACAGAGGGGGTATGTCTGCGTTGAACAGATGCCCGTGGGTCAAAAACAACGTTCTGCCTGCCTCTTCCATTATGGCGTAATCCGCCATGATGGGGAATTCGAGAACCATCTGGTCTACCTCACTGTCGCAGTTTCCGCGGACGCAGGTAATCTTGTCTTTCATACCGTTTAACATAGCGAATACCTTTTTTGGGGAGTATTCGTCGGGAAAATCGTTTCTCGGGCCGTGGTAGAGAAGATCACCTAAGAGAACCAATTTATCCGCGCCCTCGTTTTCGAATGCTTCTAAGAGGCGCTCGCACCAGTAGGCGGAGCCGTGAATATCCGAAGCGATGATGAGTTTTTGCATAAGTTTTCTCCTTAAAAAATATCCTGCCGTTGTCGGCAGGAAGAACGCCGTCGGCGTTAGAAAATGAACTTGATAATGTCAAACTGCTCGGGAAGATATGCGTTGCTTTCGTAAAGCGCGGAATATTTTTCCATGAGAGAGGACAGCTCTTCTTCGCGGTAGCTGCGGAACGTGAACTCTGAAAAGTTCACCGCTTTGTTCGCGAGCAGGTTGATCGCCGTGGAGACGAATTCTCTGCTTTCGGTGATTCCTTTCACCGTGACGTTGTTTTTCATGGCGTATTCGAGGTTTACGTGCAAAGGTTTGCTGGTCACCGAACAAAAGGCAACGTGGGAGTCACGCTTGACGAGAGGGAAAGTGATGGACGGTTCGCAACGGTTGGCAAACGCCAAATATACCGCGCCGTCGGCGAGTTTCCCGCCCGTAACCTCCAACACGCGTGCTTTTAACGTGTCGTCGTTGGGGAAAGTATAATAGATGCCCGAGCGTTTTGCACGCGCAAGTCGTTCGGGGTTATTGTCTGCGAGGATGGGTACTGCGCGGTGGTAGATCAGGATCTGGCAGAGGATATTGCCGTACAAACCGCCGCCAAGTACCAAAATATGCTGACCGACGTCGATATTCATTTCGTCTACAACGTGCTCCGCAAGCGCGATTGCGTCGATGAGAAAAGCCGCTTCGTCCGTTACGGAAGGGGGCAGGGGGTATACGTCGTCTATGCCCGCCAAAACGAAATCACGGTAAAAACCGTCTGTCGTTTCGCCTGCCACGCGTAAACCGTCGGGGGCGCATTCGTCCTCCGTTGTACCCGCAAGATAGACTCTTTCGCCCTTTTTCACGAAAGAATCCGCGCCAGCTTCGGTGACTTGGCCGATGGCGAATCTTCCAGGGATAAAGTGGGGCTTTACTTTGACTGAGCCTGAATATACCGCTACGTCCGACTCGGTAAGCAGTGCTTTCGTGACTTTAATCTTGATTTGATCTTCCGAGCGTTTGAGGTCGGGCGCGGTAACGTGTTGTAAGTTGTGGGGATAGGTAAGTTGCCAAACTTTCATAAAAGTGGTCGTGTTCCTTCCTTATTATTTATTCTAGATTTTTTCGGCTTGCGCCTTATATATACGCAAGAACAAATCAAGTATAACCTATTTTCATGAAATTTGCAACTATTTTTTATAAATTCCATTCAAAAACAGTTGACGGACATAAAAAAAAGCGTTATAATTGATAAGCATATTGAAAGAAAAAACTAACAGCGAGGTGAAAATAATGAAAGCTGATATTCATCCCAAATATCACGAAGTAACTGTAACTTGCGCTTGTGGAGCTACGTTCAAGACTGGTACGACGAAAGAAGGCGACGTTTTGAAAGTGGATATTTGCAGCAATTGCCATCCTTTCTTCACGGGCAAGCAGAAGTTGGTTGATACCGGTGGACGTGTCGATAAGTTCAAAAAGAGATATGGTCTTTAATTTGGTAAACCTTGGGCTTTAAGATGAGTTCATCTTAAAGCCTTCTTCTTTTTAATGCGACGGCATATTTCCGTCGCAATACTTTGTCAGACTTGCGTTTTTCCTTGGTCACGTACGCTTAGTACGCTCCCTGCGGAAAATCCGCGTCTTCCTTGTCTTGCTCGGAACTCTGCCGTCGCGACAAGGGTGGAATAACGACATATTTCCGTCGCAATACTTCGTCAGACTTGCGTTTTTCCTTGGTCACGTACGCTTAGTACGCTCCCTGCGGAAAATCCGCGTCTTCCTCGTCTTGCTCGGAACTCTGCCGTCATGACGAGCGTGAGGGTAGTGATATATTTCCGTCACGACACAAAAGATAAAAATATTCACTTTAGATTTTTTCAGGTATAAAATAATGAAAAAAGAAAACACTAAAAAAACCTGTACCTATATCGGTGGTCAGGCGGTTATGGAAGGGGTCATGATGCGCGGTAAGCGCGCAATGGCTACTGCCGTACGCGATCCCGAGGGGGTAATACAGATTGAATCGGAGCGTTTGACTCCGCCCGAAAAGCGTAGCCGTTTTTCTCGGTTGCCTTTTATCAGGGGTATTTTTAACTTCATCACGTCGATGATTGACGGTAACCGCGTATTGATGCGAAGTGCCGACGTTTCGATGCCTGACGATGAAGTACCGACCAAAGCGGAAAAATGGCTGAGTGAAAAACACAAAATTAACATGGACGGTATTTTTAATACTTTATCCGTGGTGATCGGCGTTGTTTTGGCTTTGTTGATCTTTATCGCTTTACCGCAATGGATCACGGGATTTTTGCCCAAAGACGTATTCGATAAAACGGGTACGGGTTGGAACGGCGTTTTGTTCAACCTCGTAGAGGGCGGAATCCGTATTCTGATTTTTATCGCTTATATTCTATTGATATCGCTGATACCTTCTTTGAAACGTGTATTTATGTGCCACGGTGCAGAACACAAGACGATCACCTGCTATGAAGAGGGGAAAGAACTGACGGTGGAAAACGTACGCGGCTGTTCCCGTGTGCACGACAGATGCGGAACGACCTTCTTGTTTATCGTTATGATCGTGAGCATCTTGGTCTTTTCGTTGGTGAACGTTGCCGTAGCAGGTTGGCTGTATACGGGCGACGCGAAAATAGACGGGGTTTTGCGTTTTGCATTCAAATTGCTGATGTTGCCCTTGGTTGCAGGGGTTTCGTATGAAATTTTGCGTCTCCTTGCAAAGACGAAAAGCAAAGTATTTGTGATCTTCAAGCTCCCTGGGCTTTTATTGCAAAGATTGACCACGTGCGAGCCTGAGGACGGCATGATTGAATGCGCGATTGCGGCATTTAAAATGACCCTTGCGATGGACGAAGATCCTACCATTCCCGAGCGTGTTTTCGCGACTGCGGGCAAGATGAGCGCTTTGCTCAAAAACACGAAAAAACGTTTTGCAGACAACGGTATCGACAGTGAGGACGCAGAGTGGATCTTTGCGTTGACCTTGGATATACCGAAGAGCGCGGTTGCTACGGAAGAACGTTTGCTGAAAACCGCGCAGGCAAAAGAGATTGTAAAGATTGCAGACGAGCGTTTAACTGGCAGACCTCTTTGGTATATTATCGGCGATACCGATTTTTGCGGATACAAACTCAAGGTGGACGAGAGGGTATTGATTCCCCGTCCCGAAACGGAAGAAATGGTCATGTTGGCTGTTGCAGCGGCGGAAGAGGACCAGAGCATTCTCGATCTTTGCACTGGCAGCGGCGCGATTGCGATTGCAACCTATAAAGAACTGGAAAAGAGCAACCGTAAAGTTAAAATGACGGCTGTGGACATCAGCGCAGACGCGCTGGCGCTTGCAAAAGAAAACGCAGAGGCGAACGAGGCGGAAATTTTGTTTATCCAGTCCGACTTGTTCAGCCGTATTCGCGGTCGGTTTGATATCATCATTACCAACCCTCCCTACATTCCCTCCGCAGATATTGAAGGTTTGCAGAGAGAGGTGAAAGAATATGAGCCTCGCCTTGCGTTGGATGGCGGTGCGGACGGATTGGATTTCTATCGCAGAATCGCGACGGAGGCACCTAAATATCTCAACCGCGGCGGTATGATTATTATGGAGGTAGGCGCTGGGCAGGCGGCGGAGATCGTCAAGCTGTTCAAGGGCAATTCCTACTCGATCATCATACAGGATTTCAACGGCGTAGACAGATACGTCAAAATCGTTTTATAAACACAAAAGCCGACTGCCCTTTTCGGGACGGTCGGCATTTTGAAAATAGGGAGAAAGGATATGTTCAAGAAACTCGACGAGATAAAAAAACGTTACGAATTTTTATCCCAACAGCTTGCCGATACCGCAGTGATTGCAGACATGGGTACCTGGCAGAAGTATTCTAAGGAGCAAGCGGAACTCACGGAGACCGCGGAAAAATACGAGGAATACCTCAAGACGGAAAAGGAAATGAAAGACGCCTTTGATAGTGCGGAGATAGAAACGGACGGGGAGATGAAAAAACTCCTTTTGGACGAGGGGTACGATTGTAAAGAACGTTTGGCGGAGATTAAAGACGAGCTGAAGATATTACTCCTGCCCAAGGACAAAAACGACGAAAGAAGCTGTATTTTGGAAGTGCGCGCAGGTACGGGTGGTGAGGAGGCGGCTTTATTCGCCGCAGAGCTTTGCCGTATGTATCAAAACTATTGTGCGGCGCACCGTTTGCGGGTGGAGGAGATGGATATCAATGCCACCGAGCTGGGCGGTGTGAAAGAGGCGATCTATAACGTAACGGGTGCAGGGGCGTATAAAATGTTGAAATATGAAAGCGGCGTGCACCGTGTTCAACGCGTACCTGCTACCGAGACGCAGGGCAGAATACACACGTCAGCGGCGACGGTGGCAGTTCTTCCCGAGGCAGAAGAGGTCGAGGTGGAGATTAATGATAAAGACATCCGTATCGACATTTTCCATTCGGGCGGCGCAGGCGGACAAAACGTCAATAAGGTCGCTTCAGCGGTGCGTATCACACATTTCCCCACGGGAATTGTGGTCACTTGCCAGGACGAGCGTTCGCAGCTCAAAAACAAAGAACGGGCGTTTAAAGTGCTCCGTTCCCGTGTGTACGATTTTTATAACGGTCAAAACGCAAAGGCACGCGAAGAGGATAGACGTAGTATGGTCGGATCGGGGGACAGAAGCGAACGTATCCGCACCTACAATTTTCCTCAAAGCCGTGTAACCGATCACCGTATCGGGCTTAGCCAGTATAATTTAGAGGCGTTTATGACAGGGGATATCGACAGTATGGTCGAGGCGTTGGCGATTGCCGACAGAGAGGCGTTGCTCGCCTCTTCGCAGGAGTAAACCTCATAGGCAGGTATGCGAT
Organism: Clostridiales bacterium; assembly: GCA_015069365.1. Lineage (GTDB taxonomy): Bacteria > Bacillota > Clostridia > Christensenellales > Borkfalkiaceae > Scatosoma. Next base: position 23,977 of record SVIT01000013.1, read on the forward strand.
GAAAATAAAAATAAAGGCTCGGTTGCACATAGGCAACCGAGCCGTTTTTTGTTTTAGATAAGTTCGGAAACGAAACGTTTAATACGGGTCAAACCCTCTTTTATATCCGCTTCGCTTAAGGAATAGGAAAGACGGAGACAATCGTCTGCGCCGAAAGAAACACCGGGCACGGTGGCAACCTTTTCACCGTCTAAAAGAGCGTCGGCAAACTCGATAGAATTTGTGATCGCCTTTCCGCGGTAGGTCTTGCCGTACAGCTCGCTGACAACCAACATGACGTAGAATGCGCCGTCCGGTTCGATTGCCTGCACGCCGTCGATTTCCGCAATCAGCTGTAACAGCGTTTCTCTTCTGCGGTCAAATACCTTTACCATTTCCGCGATTTCTTCTTCGGGGGCGTTCAACGCCTCGATCGTCGCGTACTGGGAGATGGAGCTTGCGTTGGAGGTTGCATGGCTTTGGAAAGAATCGATTGCCTCGGCAACGTCTTTGGGGGCTGCGAGGTAGCCGATACGCCAGCCCGTCATCGCGTACGTTTTGGAAACGCCGTTGACGGTCACCGTCAGCTCTTTCATTTTAGCGCTGCATTTTGCGATTGAGAAAGGCTGTACGCCGTTGTAGCAGAGTTTTTCGTAGATTTCGTCCGCGAGAACGAAAATTTCCGCTTCTTCGCAGACTTTTGCAATTGCGCGAACCTCTTCTTCGCTATATACAGCGCCCGTGGGGTTGGAGGGGGAGTTGAAGATGAGCATCTTTGTTTTAGGGGTGATAGCAGCTTTCAATTCTTCCGCGGAGAATTTGTATTTGTTTTCCTTTTTGCAGGAAAGGTATTTGGGTACGCCTCCGCAGACCTTAACGACCTCGGGATAGGTCAGCCAGTAAGGTTCGGGGATAATGACTTCGTCGCCTTCGTCTAAAAGCGCGTAACAAACGTTGAAAATCGAATGTTTCGCGCCGTTGGATACAATGATTTGAGAAGGATCATACTCAAGACCGTTGTCCTTTTTGAATTTTTCGCAAATCGCTTTGCGTAAAGGCAGCAGCCCCGAGGAGGGGGTGTATTTGGTATGACCGTTATCAAGAGCGGTTTTTGCCGCTTCGATAATGTGTGCGGGGGTATTGAAATCTGGTTCGCCAACGCTGAAAGATACAACGTTTTCTCCTGCTTGTTTCATCGCCTTTGCCTTTGCCGAAATGGCAAGGGTTAGCGAGGGCGACAAAGAGGACATTCTTTGTGCTACTCTGTTCTTCATCTGTTATTCTCCGTTCGTGTATTTTTTCACGCCCTCTATTGTACAATTTTTTTATAAAGAAAGCAACCGCAAACACCCCAATTTTGATAAAAACTTCAAAAATTATCAACTTTTTTATTTGTCTTGCGTGCGCTTATTCATTTTTTCGATTGTTACAATCGATAAAAATGCTTTAAAACAGTGGCTTTTGGAGAAGAACTTTTCAAAAAAGGTGATGAGGAGGGTGAGAGAAAAGGGCGTTTTTGGGCGCATACCCGCAAAAAATCAAAAAAACTTTGTAAAATGACATAAAATTTTTCAAAAAGGTCTTGAAATTATGTGAAAAATCTGCTAAACTATATAAAACCGAAAAAGTACGTATGTACTCGGGAAAGTACGACAAAATCTGGGAGGATTTTATTATGATTAAAGTTATTTACGGCGCAAAAGGTACGGGTAAGACGAAAATGATGATCGATGCAGCGAACGCAACGGTAGACGTAGCGAAAGGTCACCTTATTTATATCACCGACAGCAAGCGCGGTATGTATGATTTAGATCGCGGCGTTCGTTTTATCGATTGCAGCGAATATGATATTGCAGGCGAAGCTGCTCTTTGCGGTTTCATCAAAGGTGTTATTGCGGGGAACTATGACAACGAATACGTATTCATCGACGGCGTTGTACGTATCGCAGGCAAACCCGTTCAGGAAATGGCGGCGTTCTTCTATATGCTTGAAAAAGTAGCAAAGAGCGACAGCATCGTTGTTACCGTTTCCGTTTCGGCTACGAGAGAAGAATTGCCTGATTTCGTGACCAAATATTTGGATGCTTAATAGCTCTGTTTTGGGGTGGTAAAGCATAATACTTAGGTTCTCATTTTGCGGCGAGGAAAAGGTTTTTCCCCGCCGCAAATCAAAAAAGCCCGTTGTTGACGGGGAAATGATATAGTTGTTGAAAATAAAAAATGAACGGCGGTCAAGCGACTGCCCGTTTTGCGCGTTAAAAATTATGGTAAAGCATGGACAAGCTATGCAATTCGCGCGGAAAAGCTAAAAGACATTCAGCAAAATCAGTAAAATCCGAAAAGGCAGGTAAACGGTTATGTATTTTATCAGCACAAGAGGCGGCGAAAAGGTAACGGGCGCAGAGGCGATTGTACAAGGGCTTGCGAAAAACGGCGGTCTGTACGTTCCTGAGACGTTCCCTACAATTTCCGTGGAAGAAATCGAGGCGATGGCGGATATGAGCTATCCCGAGCGCGCGGCGTTCGTGCTTGGCAAATATTTCGCAGAAGAACTCGGGACGGAGTTTTTGCAAGAGGCTTGCGAAAAAGCGTACGCGTCTTTTGAGGGTAGCGACCCTGTACCTTTGGTCAAGGTTGACGGTCAGGAAGGGCTGTACGTGTTGGAATTGTTCCATGGCCCCACTTGCTCGTTCAAAGATATGGGTATGACGTTACTGCCTCAGCTTTTGAAAAAGAGCTGCGAGGCGGCGGGGGTTAAGGAAGAACTCTTGATCCTTGCGGCGACCAGCGGTGACGCAGGTAAAGCGGCGATGGAGTGTTTCCGCGACGTGAAAGGGACGAAAGTAGCGATCTTTTATCCTGATGAGGGGGTTGCGAAAATGCAACGCCTGCAAGTATGTATTCAAGACGGAAACAACGTAACCGTGTCCGCGGTGAAAGGGAGTTTTGACGATTGTCAGCGCACGGTAAAACGTCTGTTTACATCGGAAGATTTCAATGAAAAACTTGCGAAAAAGGGAATGCGTTTGTGCAGTGCGAACTCGATCAACTTCGCTCGTATTGCACCGCAGATTGCGTACTATTTCTCCGCATACGTCGATTTGATCACTTCCGATCAGATAGACATGGGAGATAAGATTGATTTTGTTGTTTCCGCGGGGAATTTTGGGGAAATTTTGGCAGGCTGGTATGCAAAACAGATGGGTTTGCCCGTGAGAAAACTTGTTTGCGCGTCCAACAGAAACAAGGTCGTTGCAGATTTCTTTGCCAAGGGCGTGTACGACGTGAAACGCAATTTCTTCCGTACCATGTCCCCGTCTATGGACGTTATGGTGGCGTCTAATTTGGAAAGATTGCTCTTTGAAATCAGTGGCAGAAATGCAGAATTGACCGTGCAGAGAATGAAAGATCTTGCTAAGGAAAAGGAATATTCTATCACGAGCGCGGAAAAGAAGACGCTGGATAGCGAATTTTTCAGTAGCTTTGCCTCCGAGGATGATACCGTAGAGGCGATGTACGAGATTTTTGACGAATACGGTTATGCAATGGATACCCATACGGGGGTTGCGCTCGCCGTACACATGAAATATAGAGAAGCTTGTTTGAAAGTCGATGAAAAGGACAAAACTCCTTCCGTCGTGCTTGCGAGCGGGAACCCTTACAAATTCCCTCAAGACGTGCTGTACGCATTGTCGGGGAATGACGTAAAAGACAGTTTTAAGGGGATTAAGCGCCTCAATCTTTTGACGGCGATGAAACCGCCGAAATGTCTTTTGGATCTTCGTTACCGCCCGCTTCGTTTCAAGTCGGTGATCGCCAACGACCTTGAAAAAATATCCAATTTTGTTTTGCGCTTTGTGGACGGCGAAATCGTACCTGTCCCCGATCAAGAATAACAGTTTGTAAACTGTGTGAAGAAAAGGGTTATTTTCTGTGAAGAAAGGCAAAGATTGGGAGAGTGTATTTGATTTTTCTCAATGAGCATGCTATAATAGAATAGCCAAAGGAATATAAGTAATAAAGAGGAAGGATATGTTCGGTTACGTTCGCGCGGATATGCCGTATTTATATATAAAAGACGATGCGTTATATCGCGCAATGTATTGCGGTGTGTGCAAGGGGATTGCGGAGGTCTGCGGTCATAGCGCACGCATGGGGCTTTCCTATGACGTTACCTTTCTGTCCGTTTTATTGCACAATATCTTAGGTCAAGACGTAGTGATCGAAAAACAGCACTGCTTGACCCACTGTATTCGGTCCCGACAAATGGCGAACGTGGACGAATTGACGCGGCAACTTGGTGCGTTGAATACCGCTTTGGTCTACTATAAATACACGGACGACATTGCAGACGGAGATAGAGGTCGGGGGAAACGGCTTTGGTTCAAAAAGGGGTTTCGCCGCATGAAACGTAAATATCCCGAGGTCGAACGGATTGTGCGGGAGAATCTGCAAAATCAAGAGGCGGCGGAGAAAGCTAAGACGGACAGTATCGACCGTGCGGCAGACGCTACGGCGCAGATGCTGGCAGAGTTTTCCGATTATGCCCTTGGCGAAAAGAAAACGGAGGAAACCCGCAACCTGTTTTACGCGATCGGGAAATGGATTTATCTGATCGACGCATTGGACGATTACGATAAGGACTTGAAGAAGAATGCGTACAATCCTTTCCGCTTGGCGTACGGCGCGGAGAGCAGAACGGAAATGCTGTCGGGAAAATACGGCGACGAAGTGCGGTTTATCTTCCATGCAATCTTCTATGATATTCGGGAGAACTTATCCAAGATAAACTTTTCATTTAATCGGGATTTATCGGATAATATTCTGCTTCGCGGACTGCCGATGATGACCAAGCGTATCATGGACGGCTGCGGTGTCAGCGGAAAATGCAAGCGGGATAAAAATCAAGAAAAGAAAGACACTAAATAAAGAGAAAATACGGCATAGCCGATTTGGAGTATAAACGTAATGAGAGAAAATTATGAATTGCTCGGCATGAGCGAGAATGCGACTGATGAGGAACTTACCGCGCGTTATAACGAATTGATTGCGAAATACAAAGAGGAAAGATGGTTGGACGGTGAAGCGGGCAACGAGGCGGCAAGAATGCTGACAAAGGTTGAGGTCGCTTATACCGAAATTATGTCCTCGCGCAAAGAACAGAAAACGACGACGAGTACCCCCGATGCATTCGAGGAGATTTCCGAGCTTTTAAAACAAAACAAAATCACGGAGGCGCAAGCGCGTCTGGACGATTTTAACGAACGTTCGGCAGAATGGCACTATTTGCAGGCGGTGGTTTTCTATAAGAAAAACTGGACGAACGACAGCAAGAAACAGCTGGAGATTGCTATGCAAATGGACCCTGATAACGTGAAATACCGTTCTGCGTACGGTAAAATGAACGCGAAGAACGATTATGAACAGCAACAGGCGAACCAACAGCAAAATCCTTATACGAACGGTGCGCCTATGCACGACGATCAAATGGGCGGAAACGCTTGCTCGGATTGCATTTCCTGCTGTTACACCTATCTTTGCGTAGACTGTCTGTTCAGTCTTTGCTGCGGTTGCCGTTAACGCTTATCAGGCGATAACATGAAGAAGATATCGGCTTATGAAATTGCATTGTCGGCGCTTGCTTGCGCGGCGGCGACGATCATGCTGACAGTCGGCGTATACTCAGCGGTACTGCTATTTACGGGGTACTTGTTTGCGGGTATTGCGTTGATGATGCCGCTCTCGAAAAAGAGCTATGCGGGCTTTGCGTTGGCGTATGCGGCGACGTGTATTCTGTCGCTGATTTTCAATGCGGCGCGTTTTTTTGATCTGTTGCCGTTTATTATGTTCTTCGGTTTGCACCCACTTGTCAACGAGTTGCAGTTAAAGATCAAAATCAACCGTTGGCTTGCATGCGGGATCAAAGCGCTGTGGTTTGACGGTACCATGTACGTGATCTGGCGGTTTGTGTTCGGTATGACGACCACCATTCCCTTGATCGATCAATACATTATTCCCATTCTTTTGATCGGCGGAACGCTGTTTTTCGTGCCCTATGATTACCTCATGTATCAGTGGCGCGGCGCGATGAATAAGCTGGTGCAAAGAATTACAAGAAAGAAATAAAACGGGCTACCTCACAGTTTTACAAAAGGACAAATAAGACAAGGAGGGGAAAGGGTTTTATGATAGAGAAAAATGATATAATTTGTGCCGTAACGGATGCTATCGGCTCAAATGGCGAAGGCATCATCAGGCACGAAGGAGTTACTTTTTTCGTGCCTGCATGTTTACCTGGTGAAAAAGTACGCTTCAAAGTTTTGAAAATCAAAGGAAATATCGGCTATGGTAAGGTTGAAGAAATCCTCACCCCTGCCGAGGAACGCGTTCGCCCTAAATGTCCCGTTTTCATGAAATGCGGAGGATGCTGTTTGCAGCATTTGGATTACAGTGCGCAGCTTGTTCATAAGGCTACGGTCGTGAAAGACGCACTTCGAAAAATCGGCGGAATCAATATCGCCGTGCCAAACGCGATCAAGAGCGATTATCCTTATGGCTATCGCAATAAATTGCAGATCCCCGTCGGCGTAGACAAAGAGGGGAAAACAGTGATTGGGTTTTATGCAGAACACAGTCACCGCATTGTGCCGATCGCGTCTTGCGCTATTCACCCAGAATGGTCTGAAAAACTGATTGCAGTTGTAAAACGGTATATGGAAGAATGCGTGGTCAAAGGATATGACGAGGAGACGAAAAAGGGCGCGATACGTCATATCGTCGCAAGGGAGATCGGCGGTAAATATTTGGTGACTTTGGTCAGTGCAAAGCGTGAATTGCCGAATCTTGGATATTTGGTGGGGCTTCTTTCGGAGGTATTCAAAGAATTCTCTCTCTACCTTAATTTTAACGACGAGGATACCAACGTAATCTTTGGAAAAGAGTTTCAACTCGTACATGGTATGGGTGTTTTTGAGGCGGAAGAGCAAGGAATACGTTATGAGGCGGGGCCTGCTACTTTCCTGCAGGTCAACGAAAACGTGCGAAGTAAGCTATACAAGGACGCGTTAAAGAACGTTTGCAGCGATGGTAGCGACGTTGTAATCGACGCATATTCGGGCGGCGGACTTTTGACGGCAATGATCGCGAAAAAAGCAAAGCGTGTATATGGGATCGAGTTAGAGCCCGAGGCGTCCCGTTGCGCCGATTCGTTAAAGGTGAAAAACGGCTTGGATAATATGTTCAATATCTGCGGTTACGTAGAGGAGCATTTGCCGAAAGTAATGGAAAAAGAGCAGGGCGAAAAAATCGGTTTAATTTTAGATCCGCCTAGGGCAGGTATTGCGCGAAGCGTGGTAAAGGCGCTTTTGGAGAGCGGTTTAGAGAGGCTGACTTTGATCAGCTGCAACCCTGCGACGCTTGCGCGGGATTTAGGAATTTTAACGGGCAGATTGATTGAAGGAAACGGAGAGCTTGTAAAAAATCCTGCGTGCGCAAACCTTGCAGAGGGGGAGACCCTGCAGGGGTATTATGCGATTGAAAAGATTCAGCCGTATGACATGTTCCCGCAGACCAAGCACGTCGAGACGCTGGTGTTGCTACAATTAAAATAAACAAAAAATACACGGAAATCCTTAGTTTTCCTATGTATTGCAAGCATTTTATATTCAATGAAGATGCGGACGGATACAAGCAAAAAATTCTCAAAGAGTATCGCACGGTAAAAGTCCTTGTAGAACTCGACTAAGGGAACACAACAATTTATAAAAGGAAAC
>SVIT01000056.1 GCA_015069365.1 Clostridiales bacterium
CATGAATATGAATTCGGATATGCTCTTGACCATATCCGAATTCATATTCATGGCAATATATTCTTCTACCAAAGCCTCGGTATAGTTCAAGCCTGCACTCAAACAACCATAGGTTAATCCCTCTTTCAAGCGTAAAATCGCCGTAATTTTAAGAGGAATACGTTCCCCCGTAGCGGCGTCGGGCATACTCTCACCAAAGTTGCCGTGATAATCGTACACGTAGCTGCCCGTGCCTTGCTGATATACCAAATCGTTGCTGCAAAGGTAATACTCTTTATTATAGACTTGCTCGAACGGAATGGACATATAACCTTGTTCTTCCACTTCGCCCGTCTTATCGAACAGATCGACGAAATCCATCTTGCTGATATACCCAAGCTGTGCCAAAGTTAAGTCGGTTGCGTCGTTGTTTCCGCCGATAACAAGCACCGCTTCGTGCGAGTTGGTCGGGAAATGTCCGTCACCGATAATCTCGTATTGAGACAATACGTATTGACCGTATCTTTCGTCGTTGAAATCCGCCGTACCAGGCATTTTTCCGATTACTTTCCCGAGAAAATCTACATAACCCGCAAGCTGCGCATACCCAGTGGATTGCGATTGATCGAGCTCACGAATCTCCTTTTCATAGAAGTCCTTAATTTCCTCCAAAGACATATACGAAAATTCTTCCTTCGTAGGGTCTTCACTGATATCTACGCTCGTAAATAAATTGCGTGAAACCGCTTCCCCGTAGCCGTATTTGATTGCGGTGTAATATTCTTTATCCAGCGATTCGAGGTGGGTAATGTATTCGTCAGAAAGATCGTTTGATACCTGCATACCGCCTGCGAGGTTGGTCAAAAACGAATTGACGTAAATCTTGTTGTCCAGCTCGCTAAGGTCGGGCATTTCGGGAGGCGAGGTCATATTCGTCATAATCGAACTTAAATCCAAGGTCGTCTCCGTGATCTCAATCGGATAATACGAAAGCATATCTTCTTCCGTCTTCAATATGAAATTGTTAAACCCGTTGGAAAGAGCCAAAACAAGGCAAACGCTGATAATACCTATACTACCTGCAATCGACGTCATCATCGTACGGCCTTTCTTCATAGCAAGATTACGCGCGCTAAGCCCCAACGACGTTCTAAACGACATTGACGAGCTGTCTCTTTCTTTCTTTTCCTTGCGCTTGCGAAGTTTCTCCGCTTTTTTCGCCGCTTTTATTTCCTCTTTCGTGAGCGGGGTTACAGATTCTTCCGTCACCGGTTCATTCTCGTTCAACGCAGACATGGGTGCCTCATCCGTACCACCAAGTGCCTCAGGTGCGGTATCCCATACCTCGGTACCCTCACCGTTATAAGGATTACTATCGGCAATTACCAAACCGTCCTGCAAACGCACAATTCTGTTGGAATATTCTTCCGCGAGCTCGGGATTGTGGGTAACCATAATAACAAGACGTTCCCCTGCGATTTCGCGAATCAAATCCATAATCTGTACGCTAGTTACCGTATCCAACGCGCCCGTCGGTTCGTCCGCGAGCAAGATTTCAGGATTGTTTACAAGCGCACGCGCAATCGCAACACGCTGCATTTGGCCGCCCGAAAGTTGGTTGGGATGTTTATTAAGCTCCTGTTCCAAGCCAACCCGCTTCAAGGCTTCTTCCGCACGTTTTCTGCGCTCCGCTTTGGATACGCCCGCGATTGTTAAAGCAAGCTCAACGTTTCCAAGCACCGTCTGGTGCGGAATCAAGTTATACGATTGGAAAACGAAACCGATACGGTGATTACGGTAACCGTCCCAGTCCCCGTCTTTATAATCCTTGGTTGATTTACCGCAGATAACGAGGTCGCCTGAAGTATAGTGATCCAAGCCCCCGATGATATTCAAGAGGGTCGTTTTTCCGCAACCAGAAGGGCCGAGAATGGAGACAAACTCGTTTTTGCGGAATCTAAGATCCACACCCTTCAACGCCTGCACCGTCAGATCGGCCGTCACATAATCCTTTTTAATATTCTTTAATTGTAACATATTTTTAAACTCCTGTTACACATTGGTTTGCTATTGAAACTTAGTTTTTCTGTTCCTTTTTCTTCATTGTTGCCGCCGTTTTTTCTAAAACGTCGCAGAAATCCTGGAACATAACGTACATACTTTCAAATCTCTCTTCCCCGAATTCTTCCACGACCTTATTCGCAAATTCTACGCACAGATCCAAGTCTTTTCTATATGTACTCAAAATCTCTTCCGTGACCTCGATATAGGCAATTTTTCTATCCACGTCATCCGCAACACGTTTTACAACCCCATTCTTCTCCAAACGGTTCACGATCTGTGAAATAGCCGAACGGGTTACCCCTAACAACTGCGCAAGCTGGGTGGAAATCAAACGTTTCCCAACGTATTTTGCTGCCAAAACCTCTGCAATCAGGCGCAGTTCGGTATTATTGAAATGTGTGGTTTGATCCGTTACGGCAAGACTTTCTTTACGTTTAATCAATTCAAATATACGGTAAACATGTTTTTCTTTCCCCGTTGCGACCACTTCTGTTTTTAATTCTCTGATTCTTTTTGCCATTATCATTTTCTCCTTTGATTTATCTTTCTATAATTATTCTTGACCAAAGGTCAAGGGACGTGGTTTCTTGACCCTTTTAGGGCAGATTTTCCGCACTGCAAAAGGTGGATTTTTTTAACCCCGTTAACCAGAAAAAGCATTCTCTCACTTTTTTTAAATATTATATTCTTTTGAATTAATTTTGTCAACATTAAAACATATTTTTTTGCAACATTTCTTCATTTTTTCACAGTATAACAGTTTCGCGAAAAATAAATACACATTTGCTTTTATTTGTGTGGAAATTTTATATTTTTTGCAGAAAGACTTGTCTTTCGGGGATAAAAGTGATACAATATATTTAGACAATTAAACAAGAGATTTGCAAACGGAGAATATTATGACTGAAAAATTGATCGAGTTTTTAAAAAATTCCCTTTCACCTTTCCATGCCTGCGCTTGCGCGGAAACACTGCTGAAAAACAACGGCTTTGAAAAGTTACCCGAATCGGACGATTGGCAGCTTTCAGAAGGCGGTAAATATTACGTGGAACGCGGAAGTGCCTTAATCGCGTTCACCGTCGGTTCGCTCAATGATTTTTCCTATAAAATCGCAGCGGCGCATACCGATTCCCCTGCATTGAAATTGAAAGAAAACCCCGTGCAAAAAGGCGGTTTGTATGCAACTTTGAACGTGGAAACCTACGGCGGCGGGATCTGGAATACCTTCCTCGACAGACCTTTAAAAATCGTCGGCCGCGTCGTTAAAAAGGATGGGAACAGGCTCTATAACGAATGCGTTGCTGCTCCTTTCAACGTGGTAATCCCCTCTGTGGCAATCCATCAAAACCGTAACGTAAACGAGGGCGTTTCGCTCAATGCACAGGTCGATCTTCAGCCCCTTTTGTGCGCAGCCACTCAAGCACCGACCACGGAAGAATTACTCGAAAAAATCTGCGGTGAGGGGGTCGTTTCCTACGATCTTTACCTCGTCAACGCAGACATGCCCTATACCTATGGCATTAACAACGAATATCTCGCATCACCCAGGATCGACAATCTGACGAGCGCGTACGCCGCTGTCAGTGCGCTGGTAAACGACGAGGAACGAAACGGTGTTTGCGTTGCGACCCTCTTTGATAACGAAGAAGTAGGTAACCTTACCCGACAGGGTGCGGACGGAGATTTCTTGGAAACAGTCCTGCGCCGTATCGCTTATGCTCTTAGATTTGACGACAACGAATATTATAAGGCGTTGGCGTCCTCCTTCTTACTCTCCGTAGACAACGCGCACAGCGCGCACCCGAACCACCCCGAAAAATCGGACACCACCAACAAGACCCGCATGGGTGGCGGTATCGTAATCAAGTACCACGCAAACAGAGCCTATACCACCGACGCAATGTCCTCTGCGATCATCAAGACCGTTTTCGACAATGCAGGCGTACAGCACCAGCCGTTCTTTAACCGTTCGGATATGCGAAGCGGTTCTACCCTCGGCGGAGCGAGCTTGCGGCACGTTAGTATCATGGGCGCGGATATCGGTATTGCA
>SVIT01000057.1 GCA_015069365.1 Clostridiales bacterium
CAGCCCATAAAAAGTCCTTTAAAAACCGTTTTTCCGCAAAACGAATCGCCTTGATGTCGGTGTTCGTCGCACTCTCTTATGCGGTCAGTTTTTTGGAAATACCCTTACCCTTATTCGGCGCGGAATTTTTAAAACTGGATTTTGGAAACGTGTTTATTGTCCTGATTTCCTTTTTGTTGGGGCCGTTGGAAGGGGTTCTCGTTTGCCTTTTGAAAGAGGGGCTGAGGTGTTTGACATCCTCTTCGTTGTGCGCGGGGGAGTTAGCGAACTTTATCATCACCAGCTCGTATTTGCTTTTTCCTTCGATATTGTATAAGTATCACAAGACGTTGAAAACCGTGATCCTTTCGCTTGGCGCGGCGTGTGTGATTGCGACGGGGACTGCTTTGCTCGCCAATCGTTTTATTATTTTCCCCACCTTTGCAGTATTGCTTGGTGGGAGTATCTATGGTATGTCAGTCGCGGAGGCATTTTCCGCGTTTTGGTTGGCGGTTTTGCTTTTCAATCTAATCAAAACAGTTTCAATCGCCGTGCTGACTCTGCTTTTATACAAGCGGCTTTCCAACTTCTTGAAGAAGATGAAAATTTAAATCCAAACGATTGCAAATTTTTCGCAGAGGTATTATAATAAGAGTATGGCAATATATATTTCAAGATCGCGCGAGGAAACGGAAGCGTTTGCGTGCGACTATGCAAAAACGTTAACGGCGGGGGACGTTGTTCTTCTGGACGGGGATATGGGCGCAGGAAAAACGGTGTTTTCGAAAGGCGTCGCTAAGGGACTGGGTATCACGGAAGAGGTGACCAGCCCCACTTATGCGTACATGAACGATTACGACGGAAGACTGTTCCATTACGATTGCTATCGCATTGAATCGGTCGTTCAGGCAGAACAGTTGGGGCTTGCCGACTATTTTGATATGGGCGGAATATGTCTTATCGAATGGGCGCAGAATATCGCGCCGCTTTTGCCCAGAAAGGTGAAAAGGGTATATATCCGCAAACTCGGCGAAACGGAACGGGAGATTGAATACTGATATGGAAAAGAAAGGGTATAAAAATTTTGTAGCGGTGGATACTGGCGGTAACCATCTCACCGTGCTCGCCTCGAAAAACGGGCAGGTGTTTTCCGTGTGTTTACCCGATTGCGCAATGAAACATTCGGTATCGGTGATGCCAGCTGTGGACGCGGCGTTACAAAAAGCCGATTTGCGCTTGGAAGAATGTGATTTTTTCTCGGCAGTTGTCGGGGCGGGCTCGTTTACGGGGATTCGTATCGGGATATCGATTGTTAAGGGATTTTGTCTGGCGTTCGGGAAACCTGCGCTTCCCGTCACCTCTTTCGAGGTTTTGGCATATAATGCGATAGACGGTGGTGTGAGCGGAAAGGTTTTAACACTGGTGGACGCTCTGCACGACGCGTATTACGCATGCGGTTTTGAGGGTGACAAAGTCGTTTTTGAACCTGCCTATTTGACGGAAGAAGAGGTGCTGGCATTGGTTGCCGAAGGGTATACGCTGTGCGCTTGTTCGCCGTTGCCGATTGAAGAAAAGGCACGCGTGGAATATTTCTCCCCGGCAAAAGGATTGGAAAAAGCGGTCGCGGCTTTGGCTGAAAAAGAACGCTTTGGCGAGCTGACCGCACTGTATGTTAGAAAGAGTTCTGCCGAGATTAATAAGGGGCAGGTATGAGATGACTGAGGTGACAATACGTCCTTGGACGGAAAATGACTTGGAGAAAATTTGTCTTGCGGAGAGGGTTTGTTTCAGTGATCCGTGGACGGAGCGCATGGTCAAAGATGAATTTCTCAAACCAACCTTTTCAGGCTTTGTCTTGGAAGAAAACGGTGCGTTGGCAGGATATATTTGCGCAACGGTGCTCTTTGAAGACGCAGAGATCCCAAAGGTGGCAACTCTTCCTCAGTTTAGAAGAAAAGGGTATGGGAAGAAGTTGGTGGAAAGGGTCATCGCAGACGTTAAAGGGCGCGGGGCAGAGCAGATTTTTTTAGAGGTACGCGAAGGAAACGCGCCTGCTGTTACGTTATATAAAGGCTGCGGTTTTGAAACGACGCGCATTAGAAAACAATACTATCCCGACGGCGAAAACGCCTTGGAAATGAAAAAAGAATTATAAGCTTTTAAGGAGGGCGTGCGACGGTTACTTTATCCGACGTTTCGTTTTTACAAAAGGGGACGGGAAAGGATCTTGTGTTTTTGCACGGGTATCTTTCCTCCAAAGAAGCGTTTGCCGCGCAGGTGGCGTATTTCTCTCGTTTTTATCGGGTCACCGCGATTGATTTTTTAGGATTTGGCGGTAGCAGGTATTTGATGAAGCCCTTTTCCGTGGACGATTATGCCGACTGGACGGAAGAGGTTTTTGCACTATTAAACGTGCATTTTCCGCATGTGGTGGCGCATTCGTTCGGGTGCAGGGTCGCGGTGAAAATGGCGTCGCGGGATGCAACCCGTTTTGATAAAATCCTCTTGACAGGACCTGCAGGGGTAATCATGAACCGCGGTTTTTCCTATCGGGTAAAGGTGAGGGCCTACCGTTTTGTGAAAAAGTTTGCGCCCAAGTTCGCCGAGCGGAAATTCGGGAGTGCGGAATACCGCGCTTTGTCGCCGATCATGCGCGAAAGTTACAAAAAAATTGTCAATGAAGATTTACGCGTGTGTGCGCGTGAGATAGATAACGAAGTCCTTTTGGTGGAAGGAGAAAAAGATACGACGACGCCGAAAAGAGAGGCTGAGGCGTACTTGTCTTGTCTAAAAAGAGGAAAGCTTCGTATGATGCAGGGTGGGCATTTTGCGTTTGCGGAATATCCGCTTGCGTTTAATTTGATTGCAGAGGAATTTTTTTATGGGTGAAGTGTTACTGAGAATTGCAGCCGCATTGGTGACCGCCATGCTTTGCTGTATGGCAGGCATGAAGATGCTGGGCGTATTGCAACAGAGCGGTTATAAAAACGCAGGGTTCTTGCGGTGGTTGAAGAAAAAAGACAATATGTATTATAACCGTCTTACGGTATTATCCCTTTGCCTTGCCCTTTCCACGGTTTTGGTTTCTTTGTGTTTTTCCTTTTGGGGAACGAGGGCGGCGCTGGCGCTTTCCGCAATTCCTTTCTTTGGCTTTTTACTTATCTTTTGTTACGTGGACGGAAAATATGCTTTGAAAGTGCCTCTGTATTTCACGAAACGTATCGGCAGACTGGGCGCGGTGCATTTCTTTTTAACCGCTTGTGTTGCGTATATTTTCATAGCAGTTTTGGGCTTTTTAGCAGATATCAACGGGTCGTTTATTTACAGCCTTTTGGCGTATGCTCCCTTTGCATTTTTACCAATGCTGCTTCCGTTTATCCTCTGTTTAGCGAATGCGATTGACGATGTTTTTGAACGTAGGCATAATGAAAAATTCGTAAAACGAGCGGGGCAGGTATTAGACGAAACAAAAATCATCCGCATCGGTATCGTGGGTAGCTATGGAAAGACTTCAGTAAAAAATATTTTAAAAACGTTGCTTTTGGAAAAATATTCAGTGGTGGAAACGCCCGCTTCCTACAATACGCCTATCGGGATTGCGAAGACGGTTTTTTCTCACGAGTTTGAGGGGAAAGAAATATTGATCGCGGAAATGGGCGCGCGTAAGAAGGGGGATATTGCAGCGCTTTGCGGCTTGGTGAAACCCGATTACGCCGTGTTTACTGGGGTGTGCAAACAGCACCTAGAGACGTTCGGAACGTTAGAAAACGTGTATGCGGAAAAGAGCGAAATTTTGAAAAGTTCCGCAAAAACAGTCGTCTGTGGCATAGGCTTAAAAGAGTATATCAAGGAAACGCAGGAAGACGTGAACGTAATCTATGCGGACGTGGCGGAGCTTTCCAACGTGAAGTTTACGGCGACGCGGACGGAATTTTCTTTAAAGTTCGACGGCAGAACGGTTGACGTCAAGACAAAACTTTTAGGGAAAGCGGCGGTGGAGAATATTTTACTGTCGGTTAAACTTGCGCAGGCGCTCGGACTGACGGCAGACGAGATTGAAAGAGGGCTCTCCAAATTGCAACCGATCGCACACCGTTTGCAATTTGGAGAGC
>SVIT01000014.1 GCA_015069365.1 Clostridiales bacterium
GTCAAACTCAGCAAGTTCTGCAGCGACCTCTTTTCTGATCTTTTGACGGCTGATTTCTACAAACGGAGCCAAGTGGGTCAAGGAAATACTTTGACCGCCGTACTGGTTGGAAGCAACCTGCGCAATTATCTGCGTTGCAATGTTACAAGCCGTGGAAAAACTGTGCGGTTTTTCAATCAAAGTCCCAGAAATAACCGTTCCATTTTGCAGCATATCTTCCAAATTCACCAAGTCGCAATTGTGCATATGCTGTGCAAAATAGTCCGCGTCGTGGAAATGGATCAACCCCTGATCGTGCGCCGCAACGATATCGTCAGGCAACAAGATACGACGGGTAAGGTCTTTTGATACTTCCCCTGCCATATAATCGCGCTGTACGCTGTTTACAGTAGGATTTTTGTTAGAGTTTTCCTGCTTTACTTCCTCATTATTGCATTCGATCAACGTCAAAATCTGCGCATCAGTCGTATTGACTTTACGAACCAATGCACGATTATAACGGTATGTAATATATTTACGCGCCAAAGCAAAACACAACGTTGCCATCAGGCGGTTTTCCACCATATCTTGAATCTCTTCTACGTGAGGAGATCTGCCAAGGCTAGCGCACTGCTCAGTGACAACGTCAACGATCGCGAGCAACGCCCCCTCGGAAATACGGTCACGCTCGGCAACCTCTTTGTTTGCCTTTCTGAGTGCCGAAATGATCTTCTCCTTGTCAAATACAACTTCTTCCCCGCTACGTTTAATTAATTTCATCTCTTTCATAACGTACACCCCCATTCTTCTCTTGTATATTTCTATGTAAAACAACCATATATTGCGTTAAAAAGCAATTTGTCACCACAATATATTGTGGTAGCCACTTAAATCGTGCCTTATTATTATACCATATCTTGTGTTAAAGTCAAGCATGTGAACACAATATATGGTATAGAAAAAACTTATAATCAATGAGTATAGTGGACAAAATTAAAGCCTTATAAACAGTACAAGTCAAGCGTTTTAACCCCATATAACTATAAGAAAATCAAATACTTCTTATTAATCCAACAAAAAAAACGGCCAGAAAGCCGTTTTTTTCATAATATACGCTTATTTCTTACACTTTATTTTTTTATGACGTTTTCCTCAAAATCCTCATAGGTCTTCGCCTCGAAAAGCAACTCGTACAGCGCTTCTTGAGAATACTTCGGAAGATATTCATTGCGAAGAATAAAGTCCAAATTGTCCCCTCTTGTCCCGACGATCAAACCGCTTTTACTTGTCTTAGAAGAAGAAAGCTCAATCGCTGGATACATACGTTTTCTCGCCAACTGTTCGTTCAAGCACACCTCATAATTACCGATAGCCGACAATTCCGCGCGAATCAGATCGTCTGCGGGGTTGCCCGAATTGACCGTCACAGCCCCTAAAATAGTCACCGAACCGCCCTTTTCAAAGCAACGTGCAGTACCGAAAAATCGTTTTAAATACTGTATCGTTTTACTCTCCATACCGCCGACGAGCGTCTTACCGCCGAGGGACGCATCCGTATCGTTGTACGCACGCGCCAAAGAGTTTAAAGAGTCGACAATCACCAAAACGTCGTTGCCGCATTCTGCATAGCGTTTCGCCCGTTTTAAGAGATATTCCGCAACAAAAACCTGTCTTTCGGGATCATCTTCATAGGTCGTATACAGCAAATTTTCTTCTTGTACGTATTTTCTAAAAAGGGAAACGTTTTCTGGCGATTGATCGACTAGTAACGTTAAAACGCGCATTGTTCCGTTCAGCTTTGACGCCGCGCGGCACACCTCCAACAGCAAACTGGTCGCGCCTGCTTTTGGCGGTGCAACAATCAACCCGCGCTGTCCTCTGCCGATTGGTAGCAACCAGTGCAGATATTTGTTCGTCATATTCGCATATTTCTCCTGCTCGTACAAGTTAATGCGTTTATGAGGAAAACAAACGTTAAACTCTTCAAAATGTCCGCGGCAGAATGTATCCACGACCAAATCATTAACCGTCAATACCGTCGTTGCTACGTAAATGCTGTTGCGTTTTTCCGCATAACAAGTCACTACGTCCCCTTCCCGAAGATCATAAGCACGTATCATTTCTACGGAAATGACAATTTTCGTCGACGAATCCATACAGTTAAGCGGTAAAAGCATTGAAACGCCGTTGAGCGTCTCCAGCTGACCTTTGTATATCTGACGAACGCCGTTCTTCCTAATCTCGTCCGCCTGCGGATCTTCTACAGTGAGTACAAACTCCCCTTTTTCTTTCATTTCTTGCAAGCGAGCCGCATAATCGGAAATATCATCATTGAATTTCACTGCACTTTTTTGATACATCTTACGCAAGTTTTCGATCTTTTGAGGAATTTTAGGATCGATAAAGCTGTCTTTAATCGGCGCGCCGCGATTGCTCTTGATCGTGGGCGCACTGTCTCCGCATAAAATACCGACGATTGTTTCGATCAAATCCTCTTTCTTCATCGTTGTCGGTTTGGATACGCCTATCTCCCGTCCGTACGTGCGCAAATCGCCGATACTTAACGAATATAAATATTCTTTACAAGCATATCTAAATTGATTGTTCTGCTTACCGTTCATCTTTTATTGACGCTCCATATAATAAACTTTCGTACAGCCCTCAGCCAAATCTTCCTTGGTTACGTTTAAAGAGGTAAAAGGCCCTTTCACTTCCTCACTGATATTCTCCAAGAAGAAGTACGGCGTAGCGATATCCAAAGCGCCGTCCTTGGGCAAATAATGCATGGGAATTACCGCTTTCGGCTTCATTTTCCTGATATATTCAATCGCCTGCGCGGAGTCGATGGTATACGTTCCCCCGATCGGAATCAGCCAAATATCCGCCCCAGACAGTTTTTGAGCAAGCGCCTCGCTATATTCCTCGCCCAGATCACCAAAATGGCATACGGTGACGCCGTCCATTTTGATCTTAAAAATGATATTTTCGCCGCGTAAGCTACCTTGTTTAGGATCGTGATAAGAAGGTTCTCCGTAGATTTCTACACCGTCTATATCACGCTGTGCAATATCCCTGACAATATGCGTGCAATTCACGCCGTTTGTGTAATTATGGTCAAAATGCCCATGGCTGACGGTAACAATATCCGCCGTAAGCCCGTGAGGAAGCTCGTATCCGACTTGTACATACGGATCGGTAAGCACCGACGTACCGTTATTCCCCGTCAAACGAAAACAGGAATGTCCAAAATATTCGATTTTCACATTAATCCTCCTCGTATCTTGCCAAAAGTCGCAAACGTATCTTCTGCACTTCACCGCTAATAATCAAATCATAATGTAAGGACAACAGCAACGAATCTTTCGTCACCGCATACGCAATTTTATGCGCGTACGTTTTCACAGTGCCTCCGCTACCGCCGATACCGATTTCACCATCACAAAAAACATTTTGTTCTAAAGGTAAAAACAAGGTATAATCGCCGAAACGCTCGATTGTAGCAGAATTGCCCTGCAATCGTACGTTGACCTTAGCATTTTCCTCTTGATAACGCAGAATCCCCCCGACCGACGATACATCCATTTCACCCTTTCGCGTGATCGTATTCTCCCGTCCGTCTGCAACGGTTGTAATCGTGACTTTGCATACTTTCATAACCACTTTCTGCCCTTTTTCGACTTTTTTCGATATTATTATAACAAATATTTTTCAAAAAGTAAACACAAATAGGATATTTTTGAAAAATAATCATTAATTTAACGTTTTAATCATAACATATTCCACAAAAAAGTTCAAGTGTTGCCCCGAAAATCGAGCATTAAAAAAGAGAAAAGCGGTTGCCTTTCCCTTTCATGTTATTTATTTTTTTTCGCGGAGCGCGCACTATATTTTTCTTTGGTCGCAATCCCCCCGCGAATATGTCGTTCGCTCAAGTTTTGATTCAAAACCAGTCTCGTCTGTTCATATAGCGTCTCGTCTATGTATTTTAAGCGTTCGGAAACGTCTTTATGTACCGTTGATTTGCTAATGGAAAAATGTGCGGAACACGCCCGAACGGTACAACCCGTTTCGACGATATATTCCGCACATTTAATCGCTCTTTCCTCAATATATTCCCACAAAATCCCGACCTCCGTTTGATGGTTACGGAATATACTATGTCGGTTTTTTGCAGATTATAACTGATTTATCCGTTTATTCGCCTTTTTTGTAGGGCAGGGGAATGACCCTGATGATGGAATCTTCCGCATAACGGGGAACTTTCTTTGCTCTCGCGCTTTGAACGGATATAAAGATGTCCTCGCTGGACAATTCGGATACGGCGTGGTTCTTTTCTTCCACAGCCAACATATACGGTACGGTCACGTAGGATGCGCAAAGTACGCTTGCTCCCTCTTTCAATCCTACAATAATCGAGCCTTTCTTATAACGCTTGGAAGATTCGATCTGCGAGGAAATTACCCTCTTGAACTTACCCTCGGTCGTTGCGATAATCACTTCGCCCTCGCCGTTGATCTGGGTCATTAAGATGACTTCGTCGCCGTCACGGAGCATGATTCCTCTAACCCCAGTTGCGATCCTGCCTTGCGTGGGAATATCGTCTTTCATTGCGTTCAGACAAATACCGTCTTTTGTTACAATGATTATGGTATCCTCTTCATAGGTATCCTCTTCCACTGCAATCAATTCGTCGCCGTCGTTGAGTTTTACCGCCTGGAAACAATCCTTACGCTGTTCGTATTCTGCCCATTCTGTCTTCTTGATCATACCTTTCTTCGTAAAGAAGAGCAAGTTTCCGTAAGGCAAATGCTCGCCCACGTCAAACAAGGCGATAACGCTTTCGCCGACCTCCGCGTCCTTGGAAAGATCTTTCAGGCTGAAGCCTTCGTCGGAAAGCTTGCATTGCAAATCTTCTTCGGAAATATCAAGCTTATGACAATTACCGTAATTTGTAAAGGCAAAAATACGTTTATCCGTCACGGTTTCCAAAGTTTTCAGCGCAATCAGCTGCGGTTTAATCTTTCCCTCAAGCGGTTTTTCGAGCGCGTCAACTTGCTTTCCAACCAAAACCTTAAATCTTTCGTCTGCAGTGTAAACAAGAGTACATTTAACGCCAGGTTTCTTCTCCGTAGAGGTTGCAAGCAACCCGTCTGCCTCCTCTCTCGTAAATACCAAACGGGATTTTCTGGGAGAAGGATATGCGTTTTTGATCTCGGTTATTTCCTCTTTAACAACCTGCAGCTGAAGATCTCCGCTCTTGGAAATAGCCGTCAATTTCTTGATCAATTTCTTTAATTCTTTGAGTTCTTGCTCGAGCTTGAAAATTTCAAGCTTAGTCAAACGAGCCAAACGCAAATCAAGGATTGCCTGCGCTTGCGCCTCGGAAATCTCAAAACGCGCCATCAATTTGTTTCTTGCGTCCGACGTGCTGTCCGATTTTTTAATAATTGCAATGACCTCATCAATATTTTGTACGGCGATAATCAAACCTTCCAAAATATGACAACGGCTCTGCGCTTGTTTAAGATCGAACAACGTACGGCGCTTGATGACCTGCTGTTGATATTTAACGTAATGGCGGATAATCTCCATCAAGCCAAGCTGTTGAGGTTTTCCGTCCGCGATCACGACCATATTGATACCGAACGTAACCTCCAAATCGGTATATTTGTACAAACATTTCAATATTGCGTCAACGTCCGCGTCTTTCTTCACGCGAATCAACGCGCGCATACCAGTTCTGTCCGATTCGTCCGCGACGTAGTCGAGCCCAGCCAGCTCCTCTTTCTTCTCTTCGCGAAGATCGACGATCTTTCTCAAAAGCTGTGCCTTGTTTACCTGATAAGGAAGCTCTGTAATGATAAGATTCGTCTTTCCGTTATCCGCCTTTTCCGCGGTGATTTTCGCGCGGATCGTGATCTTTCCGCGACCCGTTTTATACGCTTGAATCAACTCGTTGGCGATAATCACGCCCCCCGTAGGGAAATCGGGCGAAGGAATATATTCCATCATCTCTTCCAACGAAATGGCGGGATTGTCGATGTATGCAACAACACCGTTGATGACCTCTTCCAGATTATGCGTGGGGATATTCGTTGCCAAACCGACCGCAATACCCGATGCGCCGTTGACAAGCAAGTTCGGGAAACGCCCAGGCAATACGTCAGGTTCTTTCAAACTGTCGTCAAAGTTCAAGGAAAAGCTGACCGTTTCCTTGTCAATATCCCGCAAAAGCTCCAGCGCGAGGGACTCCATTCTCGCCTCGGTATAACGCATAGCCGCCGCAGGGTCTCCGTCCACGGAACCAAAGTTACCGTGACCGTTGACAAGGGTTTTCCCCATATTGAAATCTTGCGCCATACGTACCATGGCATCATAAACGGAGCTGTCGCCATGAGGATGGTATTTACCCATGCAATCCCCGACGATACGAGCACTCTTTTTGTGCGGTTTATCAGGCGTTAAGCCCATCTCGTTCATCGTATATAAAATACGTCTTTGAACAGGTTTCAAGCCGTCCTCAACACGGGGCAACGCACGGTCGAGAATAACAAATTCTGCATAGGGCAACATCGAGGAATGAAGGACTTTTTCTAAAGGTTCAACGTATAATTGCCCAGTAGGTTCAATCATTTCGGGCTCTTTCTTACTTCTCGCCATTTTCGTCCTCCTTCTTCCCTGTCTTGTCTATCTTATCCATAAAGGTGTCGCGCTTGTTAAAGTTCGCATATTTCGCAAGGAATTCTTTTCTCCCCTCTACTTTATCCCCCATCAGCGTCGTGATCATGCGTTCCGCTTTCGCAGCGTCTTCCACAGTGACCTGAATCAGATTTCTCGTTGCGGGATTCATCGTCGTTTCCCACAACTGTTCCGCACTCATTTCACCGAGACCTTTATAGCGTTGCAACTGATACCCTTTGCCTATCTTTTCAATCTTCTCATTCAGCTCTTTATCGTCGTAAGCGTATTCTACCTTGTCCCCTTTATAAACCTTATACAAAGGCGGCATACCGATATACACGTGTCCCGCATTGACAAGCGGACGCATGTAACGGAAGAAAAACGTAAGCAAAATACAGCGGATATGCATACCGTCTTGGTCGGCATCCGAAAGGATAATAACTTTATGATAATTGATCTTATCCATCTTGAAATCGGGATCAATACCCGCCCCGATTGCACTGATCATCGTACGGATTTCTTCATTTTCCAAAATCTGCGCCAGTTTCTTCTTTTCAACGTTGAGCGGTTTACCGCGAAGAGGTAAGATGGATTGGAACTGTCTGACGCGAGCCTGCTTTGCAGTACCGCCTGCCGAATCCCCCTCTACGATAAACATTTCGTTGAGTTCGGGTTTTCTTCCCGAGCAAGCCGCCAGCTTCCCGATCAGAGTCAATCCGTCAATACTGTTTTTCGCACGCGCGTTATCTTTCGCCTGCTTCGCCGCAAGACGGGATTTTGCCGCGCCCTGCGCCTTTTTGATGATCTCCTCCATCGTCTTTTTGTAGCCGCGGACGTTTTGCAAGGCGTTAAAGCCCTCGATCACCGTCGCTTCTACTGCAGGACGAGCCTCGGTATTACCAAGCTTCGTCTTCGTCTGCCCTTCGAATTGAACCTCTGCCATTTTAATGGATAAAACCGCCGTCAAGCCTTCGCAGAAATCGTCGCCTTGGAAGTTCGCGTCTTTGTCCTTCAAGAAACCGTTGCTTCTTGCATACTCGTTCAAAACTCTGGTCAAACCAGACTTGAATCCGATTTCGTGATAACCGCCCTCAGGAGTAGGAATATTGTTGACGAACGAGAAAATTCTCTGCGAATAATCCGAGGTATGTTGAATGGAAAATTCCACCTGAATATTGTTTTTGGTCGTCTTATAATAGATCGGCTGCGAGAACAAATTCTTCTTGCCCTCGTTGATACTCTTGACAAAGTCGGAAATACCGCCGTCGTATTTAAACGTATTACGATAAGGCTCGCTCTCCAAAGCAAGCTCGTCCAACTCGCCAAAAAGGGATTGCTGACCAACGCCAAGTTCAAGCCCCTCTTCCAACGTTTCCGTACTTTCTTCCGTTTCCCCTTCCTTTTCTTCCTCGGTTTCTTCTCCGTCGGAGAAAAGCATGCGGCTGCGTCTTGCCTCCGCCATAGAAATGCGCTCGTCGACGATGACGATCTCAACCCCGCGGTTCAAAAACGCGAGTTCTCTCAAACGTTCCTCTACCGTTTCAAGATCAAAATTCACCTCAGAAAAGACGGTAGCGTCTGGTTTAAAACGAATCAGTGAACCCTTGCGGTTGGTCGTAATCCCCGTATCTTCCAAAGGACCGTCGGGAATACCCGAATCCACCTTTTTCTTACGCGCGTTATATTTGGAATGAAAACTCATTTTATAAATGCGCTTGTTACGGCATACCTCAACGGTCAGCCATTCGGAGAGCGCGTTGGTAACAGACGCGCCTACGCCGTGCAAACCGCCGGAATATTCATAGTTGCCCTGACCGAATTTACCGCCTGCGTGCAATTTCGTGAAAACGAGCTGAACACCCGAAACCTTTTCTTTCGGGTGAATATCGGTAGGAATACCGCGGCCGTTATCCTCGACGGAAGCGCTTCCGTCCGTGTGAAGGGTAACCTTTACTCTGTTTGCATAACCGTTTGCAGCCTCGTCGATCGCATTGTCTACGATTTCCCAAAGGATATGGTGCAAACCCTTAACGCCCGTCGACCCGATATACATACCGGGACGCATACGCACGGCGTCAAGGCCTTCCAAAACCTCCAGGTTTTTGGCACTGTATTCGTCATTCGTCTTGATGTTCTTCTTTTTCTGTTCTGCCATTTTTTCCTCAACTTCTCATATTACGCAAAAAAAGCGTTATAAAAAAGCCCATTTTTCGCCATAATATACCATTTTAAGCTTATTATAACACTTTTTTTTCAATTTTTCAAATATTTGAAATAAAAAATTTATCTCTTTTGTAAAATTATCCACATTTTTTATCCGTTTGATACAAAAATGCTTTATTCAATGACTGCGAGTTCGTTCAAAGCACGGGTGTAGGCAATGTATTTTTCGCTGTCCGTCATTCCCTTTTCCACCACAACAACTGAGGTAAATTCTAATCCTTTGCTCTCATAAACGCTCATGACGTTGATTTTCGAGCGGGAAACTTTTCCCTTTTGAGAGATGTCGTTATAGGATTTTCGCAAATAGTTCGCCTTTTCGCTCTCTGCGCAAATCACCGCCTTCAATCCCTTTTTCTCTTTGAAAAATCCGCTGATCCCGCGTTGTACGATCTTTTCCACCTTTGGTCCGTCATAGCCGATCGACTGCATGTCAATCCCCAGCCTTTCAGCAACAAAGGAAACAATTTGATTGGTATTACGGTAATTTTGATTCAGCTCGTACACCTCAAAATCTGAAAACGCCTTTTTCCAATCCTTGATTCCTCGCCAAGCGGTAACGTTTTGCGCAGTATCCCCGAAAACGTTGAACGACGCTTTGCGGTTGATTGAGCGCATTAATCGGTATTCTCCTGCGGAAATATCCTGTCCCTCATCAATAAACACGTACGAGTATACGGGAGATAAGCGTTCGCACAAGCCCTCGCAAATCACACAAAGCGCATACGCGTCGGAGCGGTACATCCGCTTTGACGTCATACCATAGCTCACCTTATATTTTTTAACCGTTTCGCGATAAAAATACCGAACAATATCAATAAATCCTTTTCCCTCGCCGATTTCCGCAAAATTCTTTTCACCACGAAGATAAAGATAAAATTCGGAAAATGCAGTATTGCTCTCACCGATGGTAAGCACTTTCTCGCTCACTCTATCGATTTCCTGCAAAATCTCCTTTCTGCGCGCAATTCTGTCTGCGTACATATACACATCAACGTTGCCTATCCTTTGTTTGAAACGCATTAAATCTGAGATTTCTTTTTCGAGCTCCGCACGCAAGTCTCCCAAAGAATTCTCCGCCTCTGCAACGATACGGTCGGTATTTTTAACCGCAAACGAGGCACTCTTGTAGAAAGACAACAGCTGGCGATAGAAATATTCGGGCGTTTGAGCGCGTTCGCTCTTTAACGTTCCGTCGAAAAAGTCCTCTATATCCAAGATACAGTTCATCAACTCACGGAAAGGTTTCGTATAGTATAACCCGCCCTCTTTCTTTTCCTTAATCTCGCCAAGAACGGTACGGCGCACACGCATGGACGCATTTTTTATCCCCTCGTACGCCGACGTTTGCTTCTTCGTTTCCCGTATAATATCCGCGACAAAATCCCGACATTCTTCCCCAGTAAATAAACCGTACAGGCTGTCGAATACTTTGGCTTGTTTCTTTCGAATATCCGCGACAAAACGGTCGGAATACACGTATTCGAGATAATCGGTATCTTCCGTTTGCGTAAGGTCGACCCTATCCTCGATATCTATCTTTTCATTCTTTAATACCTGCAAGAAATAATCGTATGCAGTCACCGTTTTTACACGTTCCAGCTCGAGAATCTCCGCAAGCTCGTCGATAAACGCATTGAACGAATTGCTAGGCGTAATGATCAATACGTCGCGAGGTTTGATGTCTTCATTATTATATAATAAATAGCTGAGGCGGTGCAGCATGACCATCGTTTTACCGCTTCCAGCGCAGCCTTGCAAGATAAAATTCCCTTTTTCGGGGCGAGTAATAATCTCGTACTGTTTTTCTTGAATTGTTTCGATGATATCCCGAACCGCCGTTTCTTCCTTGCGCGCCTTGATAATTTCGCGAAGGTAAGGATCCAACACGTTTTCCTCGTCCCTATCGGCAATCTCTTCCGCAGATAAATAATCTTTCAACGAAAGGTATTCGTTCTTAAAATCCAAGACCTTGCCGCTTTTTGTTCTGATTGCGCGGCGAAGAATCGTTTTGTATTCATACTCGTTAAAAGTAAAACTTGAACAGCTCTTTTGATAATACCGACGGGCAACGGGAGTGCGCCAGTCGAGTATCTCAAGACGGATATCCCCTCTTTTACCGATATAATAACTGTTATAACCTTCCTTATTGTCGATAAGATCCATACGGGCAAAATACGGCTCGTCGAAAAACGGACGGTACTGTTCCATCTTTCCGCGTTCTTCGTCAATCTCGGCAAGCAAGTTCTTTACTTTGCGGTAGGTTTCGGCATTATCTTTCTCGTCGCGTTCCAGACGTGCGATCTCCTCTTTGAGCTCTTTGATCGCTTTTTTATGCGGACGAATACGGGCGATACGCAACATTTGCATCACCGCCTCCATATGCTTCTCCTCATAAACACGTTGACCTTCGTCGTCTAATAACGATAAAAACCAGTCATGGTCAGCCGATTTTTTCGGATCGAGCACCGCTATTAAATTTTCGTAAGAAATTTTATTTAACATACCTTTTTCTACCATGCTCTTTTAATCATAACATATTTAAACGAAAAAAGGAACGATTTTCTGAAAATTTTTTCAAGAAAATTTTTCGAGGAATTTCGACAAAAGTAAAAACGCCGAAATCAATCGGCGTTTTAAGGTGTTTTTAATTCTATTACATTTTATCGGGAATACCGATACCAAGCAAACCAAAGGCATTCTTCAGAGACTGCAAAGTAGCGTTCGTCAATGCAAGACGGAAGTTCTTAACTTTTTCGTCCTCTGCAGCAAGAATTTTGCAATCGAAGTAGAACTTATTGAATTTCTGCGCTACGTCTACCGCAAAACGGGCGATAAAGGAAGGTTCGTATTTCTCCGCTGCGGCTTTTACCGTTTCGGGGAAGGTCGCAAGCGCCTTTACAAGTTCGATTTCCTGTGCGCAAAGCTCGGGGATATCATACTCTGTAACAGCGCCGCCTTTTTGCAAGATAGAATTTGCTCTCGCGCAGGTATATTGTACGTAAACACTGGTCTCACCGTCGAAAGTAAGCACTTTGTCGTAAGAGAATACAATGTCCTTAATCTTGTTGTTATACAGCGCGCCAAAGATTACAGCACCGACGCCAACCTTTTGTGCAACGTCCATTTTTTCCTCAAGTTCGGGGTTTTTCTCGTCAATAATCGTATATGCCTTTTCAATACACTTATTGATAACGTCCTCTAAGAATACTACGTTCCCCTTTCTCGTGGACATCGTACCCTCTTCCAAGGACACCATACCATACGCGACGTGAACAAGATCTTTCGACCAGTCTTTCCCCATCATCTCCAAAACCTTGAAGAACTGCTTGAAGTGCAAGTTCTGCTGATAGGCAACGACATACAGACACTTGTAAAAATCATAGGTAGTCTTTCTATACATTGCAGCCGCCATATCGCGCGTTGCATACAAGGAAGAACCATCCGATTTTAAGATAATGCAAGGCGGCATATTGTATTCTTCAAGATCAACAACCTGCGCTCCCCTGCTTTCTACAAGCAAGCCTTTTTCCGTCAATTCGTCGACAACGGGCTGCATTTTATCCGAATAAAAACTTTCACCGTTATAAGAATCAAAACGGATATCCAACATATCGTAAATCTTTTGTACGTCTTTGAGGGTCAATTCCTTAAACCAGTGGAAAAGCGCCTGACATTCTTCGTCACCCTGTTCTATTTTCTTGAAATATGCGCGCGCTTCGTCGTCATATTCAGGGTGCGTTTCCGCTTCTTGGTGGAACTTGACGTACAGTTCGTTCAAAGCGCGAATACCGCCCTTTTCAATCGTGTCCTTATCCCCCCAGCGTTTGTATGCGGAAATAAGTTTCCCAAACTGCGTACCGTAATCTCCAAGGTGGTTGATCCCGACCGCTTTATAGCCGAGAAAATTGAAAATACGGTACAGTGCACCGCCAAGCACCGTTGTGGACAAATGTCCAATATGGAAAGGCTTTGCAATATTGATAGACGAATAGTCAATGCAAACCGTCCTGCCGTTTCCCTCGTCCGACGCGCCGAATCCATCTTTCTCGGACAAAATTTTATCGAGCGTCCCACGAACAAAACCGCTCTTATTGATCTTGAAATTAAGATAACCGTTTACCGCGCTGACTTCGCTGATCACTTCGTCCGTTGCAATCTCTTTGCTAAGCGCTTCAGCGATCATCACGGGGCTCTTTCTTAAAATTTTCGCAAACTTAAAGCAAGGCAGAGCATAATCCCCCATTTCAAGATTAGGAGGGAGCGCGATCAAATCGTACAATTCGTCCGCAGTCACACCCTCAACGCTGATTTTTTCCGCAATATATTTCTTGTAATCCATTTTTATACCTTCGTTTGTCTTCAAAACAATTTTTTTCTTAGAATATATTAACATATTTTTTTAATTTGGGCAAGTTTAATTTGCCAAATTTTGAATTTTGTATTATAATATATAGGAAAAATTTTCGGAAACCCCGATAAAAGGAACGTGAAAAATATGAAACTCGGTGTTGTAGGACTCCCTAACGTAGGTAAATCCACTCTCTTTAACGCAATTACGCATGCTGGCGCAGAATGCGCAAACTATCCTTTCTGCACGATCGAACCCAACGTGGGCGTCGTGGCTGTTCCCGACGAACGTCTGGACAAGCTTGCCGCGCTGTATTCCAGCAAAAAGGTAACCCCTGCCGTGATCGAATTCGTCGATATCGCAGGGCTTGTAAAAGGCGCGTCCAAGGGCGAAGGCTTGGGGAATAAATTCCTCTCCCACATCCGCGAAGTAGACGCAATCGTACACGTTGTACGCTGTTTCGAAGACGCAAATATCACCCACGTCGATAATAAGATCGACCCCGTTAACGATATTGAAACGATCAATCTCGAATTGATTATGTCGGATATGGAAGCGGTACAAAACCGTATGAATAAAGTGAAGGTTCAGGCTCGCGGCGGCGCAGATAAAAAGGCGGCGGAAGAGTACGCTTTCCTTGAAAGACTGTACGCACATCTTGAAAGCGAAAAGCCCGCGCGTAACTTTGATATTTCCGATACGGAAGAAGACTTTATGAAAAACTGCTTCCTTTTGACCATTAAACCAGTCATCTATGCCGCAAATATCAAAGAAGACGATATGGGAAAAGATGAAAACGAGCTCGATTTCGTCAATAAAGTAAAAGAGTTCGCTTCAAAAGAAGGCAGTGAAGTTTTGGTTATCTGCGCAAAAACGGAAGAAGAACTTTCCCAGATGGATCCTGAAGATAAAGCCGTGTTCATGGAAGAGTTCGGGCTTGGGGAAAGCGGGCTCGATCGTTTGATTAAAAAATCGTACGCGCTTTTGGGATTGATCTCCTATCTTACTGCTGGTGAAAAGGAAACGCGTGCTTGGACGATCGTGAATGGCACAAAAGCCCCCCAGGCTGCAGGTAAAATCCATACCGATTTTGAAAAAGGATTTATCCGTGCAGACGTTGTCAACTGGGAAATTCTCGTTACTCTCGGCTCGATTGCAGCGGCAAAAGCGGAAGGAAAAGTTCGCTCCGAAGGAAAGGAATACGTCATGCAGGACGGCGACGTCGTTGAATACTACTTCAACGTTTCTAAGAGCAATAAATAATATATTCGACTGGATAAAAAACGCAGGATCTCCCCTGCGTTTTTACTTTATCCCCAAAATAGCGCCCCATTCCTTGACTTTTTTTTTCGCGTTTGTTATAATGATGTCATATTATGGAAAAAATCTTTTATGCAGACAAATCAGCATTTTCCTCCTCTAACGAGGCGGTTGAGAAAGTTTTTCGCGAGTTTTTTCAAATCCCCGATCCCATTATTTTGCGGACGGAAAACGGAAAACCTTATTTGGAAAACGGCGAACTATTTTTCTCCGTATCCCACACGAAAAGCATGTTGTTTGTCGCTATTTCCGATAAAAACGTAGGCATTGACGCGGAAAACCTCCTTCGCAAGAACGTCTCCCCCTCTCTTCTTAAAAAATTTACCTTGGAGGAACAGACGGAGATTACGTCTAACATAGACTTTTTACGCCACTGGACGGCAAAAGAAAGCGCAATCAAATACCTTGGAGGAACGCTTGCAAAGGATTTGAAAAAGTTGCATTTTGTTCAGGGAAAGCTCCGCCACGAAAAAGTCAATTTGAACGTCAAAACAACGGTTTTTCAGCTTTTTGAACATATTGTAACCGTCTGCCATGAGCATGATTTTTCCAAAGCGGAAATTCTTCCTTTAATCTAAGAAAAATTAATCATTTACATAGGAGAAAAGAGAATATGATCGGTGCAGTTATCGCCATGCAAAGCGAAGCGGATATTCTGCTTCAAAATATGAAAATCAGCCGCAGTTTAACCGTAAGCGGCAAACAAATCCACGTAGGGAAAGCCTTTGGCAAGGACGTTGCCCTTTGTATCTGCGGTGTCGGCAAGGTCAACGCCGCCCTCGGCACACAGCTTCTCGTAAGCAAGTTCGACGCGGAAAAAATCCTGAATTTTGGAGTGGCAGGCGGCTTGAACGAAACAACGAAGCTTTGCGAGGTCTATCAAATTTCCGCAGCGGTACAGTTTGATTTTGACTTGGTGCAGTTAAACGGTACGAAAATCGGCACTTTGAACGAATACGAGGAAAACTATCTTCATTTAAATCTGTTGCCAAAATCCTTTGAAAAACGCCGTTTGGGAACAGCCGACCGTTTTAACGATTCCGCAGAGGATTATGACCTTCTCACCAGGGAATTAAACGCCGATATCCGTGATATGGAAGGCGCGGCGATCGTGCAGGCAGCGTTTGCAGCAAGCCTGCCCGTCTATTCCGTAAAGGCAATTTCCGACGTTGCGGGCAGCGGTAGCACTACCGAACAGTTTTTGATCAATAAAGACAAGGCTTTGGCTAACTTGAAAGCAGCACTACCTGCTATATTCGACAATCTTTAATCAAACAAAAGAACTACGAGGTAACCATATGATCGATTTAGGGGACTGGAACGAACGGCTTGCGCCACTTTTTTCCGATGAACGCTATCTTGCCATTAGGCGCTTTTTGATTGAGGAATACCGCAATCATACCGTCTATCCCGATATGTATGATCTCTATAATTGCTTCAAATACACGCCGTTTGAGAAATTGCGCGTCGTTTTGTTGGGACAAGACCCCTATCATAACGTCGGTCAAGCGCACGGTTTGTGTTTCTCCGTACAAGACGGAATACAAAAACCGCCCTCGTTGGAGAATATCTTCAAGGAGTTGCGGTCGGATATTGGCTGCAACACGCCGCAGAACGGAAATTTGACAAAATGGGCGCACGAGGGGGTATTGTTATTGAACACGTCTCTCTCCGTTCGGGAACATCAAGCAAATTCTCACTCAAAATGTGGCTGGGCTTGGTTTACAGATAGCGTTATACGTTTGATTTCCGAGCAAAAAGAGCACGTCGTGTTTATCCTTTGGGGCGGAAATGCAAGAAGTAAAAAAGCATTGATCGATACGACAAAACATTGTATCATCGAAAGCGCGCACCCCTCTCCCTTATCTGCCTATAACGGTTTTTTTGGAAGTAAACCCTTTTCAAGAACAAACGAATACCTGCTTTCCCAGGATTTACCGCCGATTGACTGGGATTTGACCAAATAAAACAAACGGGATATGCTCTCAACGCATATCCCATTTTTTATTATGTCAGACGTAGGTATTATATCTGTCATAGTACTTGCGTACACGACGTATTATATCAGCTTGGAAAGTATTTTCTTTAAAGCATACTTACAATGCTCGTACGTCAAACCGCCTTGGAAATACGCGGTGTACGGCTCTTTTACGGGTGCATCTGCCGATAATTCGATCGAAGCCCCCTCCACGAAACAACCTGCCGCCATAATGACTTTGCTATCATATCCAGGCATATCCCAAGGTTCTAAGGTTACAAAACTATCGACGGGCGACGCCTCTTGCACTGATTGAATAAAAGCGCAAAGCTGTTCTGCTGTATCAAAACGAATCGCTCGGGTAATATCCGCAGGGATTTTGTCAATCTTAGGGAAATTCTCATAACCGAGATTTTCCATACATTTTCCGATAACGAAACTACCTTTAATGGCTTGATTTACGGTATGCGGCGCCATAAACAAGCCTTGGTAGAACAAACGATATCCGTATGCATACGAACCGACCTCGTTGCCGATGGAAGGCGCTGTCATACGGCGACCGATCAAATCCACGTAACGCTCCGTACCGACAATATATCCGCCCGTTGGTGTTAACCCGCCACCGGGATTTTTTATCAATGAGCCGACCGCTACGTCCGCACCAACCTCGCAAGGTTCTTGCTTTTCAACAAATTCGCCATAGCAGTTATCGACAAAAATACACCCTTCAAATCCTAATCCGCGTACAAATGCGCATATATCACCGATTTCAGCAACCGTGAACGCATCGCGCAGTTCATACCCGCGCGAACGCTGGATATAAATCATTTTCAATGCCTTCCCCAGCCGTTTTACGTCCTTTTCAATTGCGGCTTTATCGAATTTTCCCTCAGCGTTTAACGGCGTGCAGTCAAACGAAATACCAAAATCTTTCAACGAACCGTTTCCGTCTCCGTAAATTACCCCACGAATGGTATCGTAAGGCATACCCGATACAGACAGAACGGCATCGCCCGTGCGGAGCACACCGAAAAGCGCCACCGTCAGCGCGTGCGTACCGCTTAAGAGCGCAGGAGAAACAATCCCTGCTTCCGCGCCAAAAACTTCCGCGTACACGTCGCCAAGCACAAAACGCCCCTCGTCACCGTAACCGTAACCAGTCGTGGGATTAAAATGGCGCAAGGCAATCGAATGATTATTAAAGGCTTTTAATACTTTTTCTTGATTAAATTCACTGATTTCATCAGCCAGCGCAAATTGCGTCTTTAACTGTTCTTCAGCGGTTTTTATCAGTTCTTCTACCGTCATTTTTTCCATTCTCCGTAAATATATTCCTCTTTGCTATTATGTCAGACATAGGTATTACGCCTGACATACTACTTATTTTAATAATGTTGCAACTTCCTTAAGCATATCGCCCGTAGGCATTAATCTTGTATGATTTTCCATGCGCTTGAAGAAGGTTTCCTGGCGTTTTGCATAGTTTCGCGTGTTTTTCTTAATTAAATCTTTCATTTCACCTACCGTTGCCCCAAGACGAATACCCTCTGCAATCTCTTTATAACCAATCCCTTGCATACACTGCATTTCTTCCGTTACACCACCATTTAGAAGGGTTTGCACCTCTTCAACAAGACCTTGTTCAAACATTTGCTCTACACGCAGCTCAATCCTGCGGTATAACACCTCACGGGGATATTCAATCGACACTGCAGCAAAGTCAAACCGCGGAATCGGCGAGTCTTGTTGCATAGATTTCGGTTTCCCCGTCACATCGAATATCTCTAACGCGCGTATTACCCGTTTTACGTCGTTATAATGCAGTTTTTTCGCGCTTTCAGGGTCTTTTTCCTGCAATATTCCGTGCAGATACTCTTTTCCTTGCTCTTCCGCGATTCTTTCGTATTTTTCGCGCAATTGTTCATCCGCACCGACGTTCCCAAATTGACTTTTATACAGAATGGAATTGATATAAAATCCCGTTCCGCCGCATATAATAGGCATTTTCCCTTGAGCAATCAGATTTTCAACGATTGGCAATGCCATATCTTCATAATCACTGACGGAAAAGCTCTCTTTTGCGTCTACAACGTCGATCATGTGATGCGGAACGCCTTGCCTTTCTTCCATACTCGGTTTCGCCGTGCCGATATCCAAACCTTTATAAACAAGCAGAGAATCCGCCGAAATAATCTCACCGTTGAACGCTTTGGCACACGCAACGGAAAGCGCAGTCTTTCCCGATGCCGTTGCACCGCAAATCACCAACACTTTTGACATTAGACAATCCTCTTGAACATTTTTTCAATCTCTGTACGCGACATTTTTACAACAACCGGTCTGCCGTGGGGACACTTCAACCCCATATCACCGTCCATCAAGGCAAACAGCGCGTCGATTTCTTCGCGGGTAAGATCCATACCGCCTTTTACAGCCGCTTTACACGCCGCAGACGCCAGCTTATCCTTTAAGATATCCGTTAATCGAATGGCACGATAACCGCTGATATCCCCGAGAATTTCATTGAAAAACGCCTCAATATTGATGTGCTGCAAATCCAAGGGAATTGCCGTGATGGAATATCCCTTTCTATCGTTTTCCGCGATCTCAAAGCCCATTTCACGAATCTCTTCAATATGCTCACCGATGAACTCCCGTTCAAAAACGTTTAACTCCAGTTCGTAAGGAACAAGCATCGGCTGCTGCACAACGTTGCGTTCTGCCATTTGCCGTTTTAAGCGGTTATAAATCAATCTTTCGTGCGCGGCATGTTGGTCAATGATATAGATATCGTCTTTGCATTCGTACATCAAATAGGTGTTAAACAGTTTCCCTGCGTATACGCACGAGGAAACGTCTATCGCATTCTGTTTATTCTTCTTATCCAACTCTTCCAGTAAGCGCTTGTTTTCGCTGAAAGCGTC
This sequence comes from Clostridiales bacterium, assembly GCA_015069365.1. Taxonomy (GTDB): domain Bacteria; phylum Bacillota; class Clostridia; order Christensenellales; family Borkfalkiaceae; genus Scatosoma. Next base: position 19,454 of record SVIT01000014.1, read on the forward strand.
CAGCGCTTCTTTCTGCTTTTGCGCCTTTGCATAGTTGGGATCGTTGAGTTCGAAAACATTTCTCTTGAAATACAGATCAGGAAAACGTTTTTGCAGATCTTCTGCCTTTTTCTTCGTTCTTCCAGGGGGCGGCATATCCTTATAGCCGACGGGTGGAACGTACGGTCCGATTTCTTCCTTAGGAATAAAGCCTTTCACAGGCGTTTTCGTTTCTTTCTTCTTCTCTTCGAACGGCAATTCCACACCTTTCACCTTTGCGGTAAATGCAGGTGCGCAAGCCTCTAATTCCTTTTGCGCCTCTTCGTAGCTAAGGGTCGCAATCCCAAACACGGTATTTGTTTTAGGCTTTTCTTCAATCGATTCCTCCGCCTTGAATTTATCCAAAAACGGCGTCATAGGGAGCGTTTTTTCCTCTTGAACGGTAATTTGTTCATTTTTGGAAGCCGTTTTCGGTTCTTCCGCCTCGTAAACACCGCTAGACGGTTGACGAACGACATATTCCAACGCCTTTGCATGACCGTCCAAAATCGCCGCGATTACGGTATTGACTATCCCATAAACCACTTGATTATCAGCAAAACGCACGTCAGCCTTATTCGGGTGTACGTTCACGTCTACAATCTCCGTCGGCATATCGATATACAACACGTAGAAAGGATATTGACGTTTCATTGCGTAATTCGCATACGCACCGGCGATCGCTGAAGTAATGGTCACGTTTTGAATATAACGCCCATTCAAAAATACGCTTTGATAACTCTTATTCGGTTTGAAAAAGTTTTGATTGCCGATATATCCGCGAATGCGAAGCCCATGCTTTTCCGCATTGATTTCATAGCATTGCGACAAAACCGCCGCACCGTAAACGTTGACGAACGCTTCCTCCGCGCCACCGCCGAACGATTGTAAAACCTTTTTCCCATTTGCATAATAGGTAAAGGCGATATCGGGACGACTGAGAATAAAGCGTGATACAAAATTGGTTATATCCGCCTCTTCTGCTCTATCCGATTTCAAAAACTTAAAACGAACGGGGGTATTATAAAACAAATCCTCTACCGTTACAATCGTACCGTTTTCCCCTGCCGTTTCCGTGATTTGCCCAACTTCGCCACCCTCTGCGTGCAGGGAATAGCATTTCCCAGCCGCCGTTTTGGACGTGATCGTCATTCTCGACACCGCGGCGATAGACGCAACAGCCTCCCCACGGAACCCGAGCGTCATAATACTCTCCAAATCCTCCGCCTGCGCAATTTTACTGGTGGCGTGCGGCAAAAACGCGGAATGAAGATCGTCGCGCTCGATACCGCAACCGTTATCGACCACGCGAATCATCTGTTCTCCGCTCTTTTCAATATAAATTTCTATCTCCGTTGCGCCTGCGTCAATCGAGTTTTCGACAAGCTCTTTTACAACGGAATACGGTCTGTCAACGACTTCCCCTGCGGCAATTCTGTTGAATACCTTAGGAGGCAAAATATTAATCTTGGGCATTGTTCATTACTCCCCGTCTACTTTATCTTTCAAATCGCTCAGCATCATAAACGCCTGCATCGGCGACATTGTATTAAGATCAATCTCCGATATAATACGTTCCACCTCGGAAAGAGTCTTTTCTTCCTTTTCCTCTTCCTCAGAAAATTCCATTTGCAATTTTCCCCTTGCGATATCATTTTTCTCCAGCGACCGCAAAATGCTCTTCGCGCGCGTTGTTACCTCCTTGGGCACACCCGCGAGCGAAGCAACCTCAATACCAAAACTGCGATTAGCGCCCCCTCTTGCAATCTTACGCAAGAACACAACTGCGCCGTTTAATTCCTTGACGGTAACTTTATAATTTTTAACGCCCTCAAGCTTGGTTTCCAGTTCCGTCAATTCGTGATAATGAGTGGAGAATAACGTCTTTGCACGAATATTCTTCGTCAGGAATTCAATTACCGACCATGCGATTGACAAACCGTCGTAGGTACTCGTCCCACGACCGACTTCGTCCAAAATTAAAAGACTGTCCTTGGTCGCATGCAACAAAATCGTTGCAACCTCCGTCATTTCTACCATGAACGTACTCTGATCAAAAATAAGATTATCGCTCGCTCCTACTCGGGTAAAAATACGGTCGATCAACGGTATTTCCGCTGATTTGGCAGGCACAAACGCCCCGATATGCGCCATGATCACAATCAAGGCAATTTGACGCATGTAGGTACTCTTACCCGCCATATTCGGCCCCGTTATGATCGCACAACGGTTATCCTCATTGTCAAGCAAAGCGTCGTTTGGAACAAATCTCTCCCTGGAAATCGCCTCTACAACGGGGTGGCGCCCCTCCGTAATTTGCAATCTTTCACCGCTATCCAAAATTTTAGGACGAACGTAACGACGTTCTTTTGCAACGGTCGCAAAAGAAACCAAACAATCCAAGAGCGCAATCGCATCGGAAATCGTCTTAAAGTTGTCAATATTCGAAATAAGCACCTCTAAGAGCTGTTTATATAATCTTTCCTCAATCGCAATCGCTCTTTCTCCGCAAGAAAGGATTTTTTCTTCGAATATCTTCAATTCCTCGGTGATAAAACGCTCGCCAGTGGTCAGCGTCTGTTTGCGGATATATTCGGGCGGAACTTGGCTCTTAAACGAGTTGGACACCTCGATATAATACCCAAACACCTTATTGAAACCGACCTTAAGCGTTTTTATCCCCGTGCGTTCACGTTCTCTCAGTTCGAGTTCCTGCAGCATCTGTTTTCCGTTCTTTTGAATAGCCCGCAATTCGTCAAGCTCAGCATAAAATCCCGTCTTGATATAACCGCCGTCTTTCATGACTGCAGGCGCGTTCTCCTCGATCGCAGCTGCAAGCAAATCCGCAATCTCCGACATATCCAACAAATTGCCTACAATATCCGTTATAATCTGCGAAGAAAACCCAGATAATTGGAATTTTAACGCAGGCAACGCATTCAAGGATCTTTGCAGAGCAATACAATCTCTGGGATTAAAATTACCATTGGATAATTTCCCCGACAAACGCCCCACGTCGCCCATTTCTTTCAACGTTTCACTAACCCCGACACGAACAACGGCAGAACTGTACAATTCTTCCACCCCCGACAAACGGTAGTTGATCTCCTCTTTCTCTTTCAAGGGGGATAAAATCATTCTTTCAAGCAATCTTGCTCCCATGCCCGTATGTGTTTTCTTCAAAACCCAAAGCAAGGAACCGTATTTTTTATTATCCGCATTGTTTTTGATCAATTCCAAATTACGAACAGCCGTACCGTCCAACGTCAAAAACTTTTCTTTGTTGATGACTTTTACCGAGCTGATATTCGTCAACGCGTGCTTTTGGGTTTCACGCAGATACTCGACCAAAGCCCCTGCAGCCGCAATCAAGTTTTCTTTCCCCGCAATCCCAAACGCCGACAAGGATTTTGCATTGAACTGTTCTTGCAAAACCTTTTCCGCATGCTTAACGTTAAATGCCCAAGGCATATAACATGAGAACGGCGGCAATAAATTGTGTTTGATTTCCTTGATTGTCTTGGTAATCGGCAGCATATCATCGTTACAAATCACCTCTGCAACCGAAAGTTTTGATAAATGCCCAACACAGTCGGATACCGCGTTTTCGCCTAAAAACTCTTCGGCAAAAAACTCGCCTGTGGTAATATCCGTCCACGCAACGGCAATCCCCTCCGCAAACTTGAAAACGCACGCCAAATAATTGTTTTTGCTTTCGTCCAGCATGGTCTCTTCCGTCAACGTACCCGCAGAAATAATGCGGACAACGTCGCGTTCTACGAGCCCTTTACCCGCTTTGGGATCAGATAACTGGTCGCAAATCGCTACTTTTTCGCCAAGCTCAACAAGTTTTGCAATATACGTATCCGCCGCATGGTAAGGAATACCGCACATGGGCGCGCGTTCTTCCAAACCGCAATCCCTGCCCGTCAGCGTGAGTTCTAACATTTTGGACACTTTAACAGCATCTTCAAAAAACATCTCGTAAAAATCGCCGAGACGGTAAAAAAGAACACAGTCCTTATATTTTTCTTTCATGGAAAGATAATGCGTCATCATCTGTGAAAGCGCCATCTTATTGTAACCTTCCTTTGTTTTCTACTACTCTTTAACACGGACGATTTCGCCAAACAGCGAAATTCCGTTTGCTTTCGTGATATGCAAATCGACAAATTTCCCGATAACGTCTTGCTCGCTGGAGAAATACCCCATTCTGCCAAACTCGTCACGGCCCAAATACAAGCCCTTTTTCTTGTCGTAATCCTCGCAAAGAATCTCAACCGTCTTACCTACGTATTTTTCTGATTTTTTGCGAGTCAATGAATTGACAAGCTCGACAAGGCGCATAATTCTGTCCTTTTGCACTTCTTCAGGGATTTGCTCTTCCATCTCTGCTGCCTTCGTGCCTTGCCTGGACGAGTACACAAAGGTGAACGCCGAAGCGAAATCCACCTCTTTTACCAACTCTTCCGTCTGTAAATAATCCTCTTCCGTTTCCCCAGGAAACCCGACGATGATATCCGAGGTTACTTCCGCTTCGGGAAAATACTCTTTCAGCATTTTGATTTCTTCCAAATACCGTTCTCGTGTATAACGGCGGTTCATCGCCCTCAAAACCGCATTAGATCCCGACTGAACGGGCAAATGTACAAGTCTGCATATCTTTCTGTGTTTTTGCATGACCTTGACAACGTCTTCATTGAAATCTTTGGGATGGCTGGTCATAAAGCGTAAGCGGAAATCACCCTCAATAGAAGCGACCGCATCCAGCAGTTCCGCAAACGTCATACCCGTTTTTCCGTCCGAGCCGTAAGAGTTGACGTTTTGTCCCAACAACGTGATTTCCTTGTACCCTTCCGCGACCAGCGATTGCACCTCATTGACAATGTTTTCAGGCTTTCTCGAACGCTCTCTGCCGCGAACGTACGGAACAATACAGTACGAACAGAAATTATTGCAGCCGTACATAATATTGACCCAAGCGTTGGGATAACTGGTACGATACGCCCCCGCAAACTCGATAATCTCTCCCTCTTTCTCCTGGATTTCGATTACTTTCTTCTTCTGTGCTTTTTTGCGAAGAATCAATTCCCCCAGGCGTTCCAAATTCAACGTCCCGAACATAATGTCAATAAATGGGAATTTCTTTTTTAATACGTCCGTTTTGCCTTTCTCCTGCGTCATACAACCGCCTACGGCAATCAACAGCTCCGGCTTAGATTTTTTCAATTTTTTCAGCGCGCCGATGTTGCCAAACGCATGGTTTTCCGCGTTCTCACGAATGCAGCAAGTGTTAAAGACGATGATATCCGCATCCTCTAACCTTTCCCCCTCTACGTATCCAAGCTCGTGAAGAATTCCTGCTATTTTTTCCGATTCGTGTACGTTCATCTGACAGCCGTACGTGACGATAAAATATTTTTCCTGCATAATTATCTCTAAAAATTCCTCTTAAAATCGAGAGTATAATATTTTTTATATTATACTCTTTTTTTTTCGTTTGCGCAAGTCTTTCTGCGTATTTTGGTGAATTTTGCCTCGACTTTGTGATAAAAAAGCCAAAAATACAAATACTGCGTACGATGAAACTGTTACGAAAAATAATCTGGTTGTCCCTTTTAATCTTCCTGCTCCTTGCAGCAGCTGCTTTCGGGTATTATTACGCCGTCACGAATAAGGCAGTTTTATACCCAGAAAAACTGCTTTTGCATGAAAAAAACTTGGTCTTATACGATATGGACAATACGCCCATTAACTATACCGCCAGCTTTTCCCATCGCGAAACAGTGAAAGCGTCCGAATTACCTGAACATACGAAATTCGCCTTTATTGATACCGAAGACAAGCGTTTTTATCAGCATAGCGGATTTGACCTAAAACGAATCGCAAAAGCGGTTTGGAAGAATACAAAAAGTCATTCTTTCAAAGAGGGGGCCTCCACTCTGTCTCAACAATTGATTAAAAACACCCACTTATCGCAGGAGAAAACTATCAACCGAAAATTGCAAGAATGGAAATTAACAAGACTACTTGAAAAAGAATACACCAAAGAAGAAATCTTGGAAAGATATCTAAACACCATCTATTTTGGTCACAACTGCTTCGGATTACATTCGGCGGCGAAGTTCTATTTTCATAAATCCCCCGACGCGCTGACCTTGGCAGATTCTGCCATTTTGGCAGGTTTGGTCAAGTCACCCAATAATTATTCTCCGTTCAAAAACCCTGAAAACTGTAAACGCAGAAAGGAGACCGTTTTGCGATGTATGCGCGCTTGCGGTCATATCACTGAACAAGAACAAACGCAAGCCAAAGACGAACCGTTGCCCGTTTTCTCCCACGAAGCCGACAAAAACAACGGCTACTGTTCTTTCGTTTTTGAAGAATTGACAGACGTGACTGAGAGAAATGAAATCTATTTGGGCGGAAAAATTGAAATTTATACGGGATTAGATTCTATTTTACAGAGCAACCTCGAAAAAATCTTTGAAAATCGGACAGATTGTGATCATACTTGCCTGGTCCGCGATAAAACGACGAACATTTTTAAAGCAGGCGTATCTACCGTGGGAAACGTCTGCCGTTTGCCTGGTTCATTAATCAAGCCGCTCCTCGTTTACGCACCTGCCTTAGAGGAAGATTTGATTTCCCCTGCCACCCCTATTTTAGATGAAAAAGTGAATTATGCGGGCTACGCGCCTGAAAATTACGGCAACGTATATCACGGCTACGTCAGCGCAAGAGAATGCGTCGCAAAAAGCTTAAATATCCCCGCTGTTAAAATACTGCAATCGCTGGGAACAAAAAAAGCTACAGCTTATCTTGAAAAAATGCAATTAAAAACGCAGGACGAGGATTTATCTTTAGCCCTCGCCTTGGGTGGAATGACAAAAGGTTTTACGTTAAAAGAACTGGTCAACGCATATTCCACCTTTCAAAACGGCGGTATATGGACGAGCGGCGGTTTTATCAAAGAAGTAAAAATCAACGGAGAAACCGTCTATCAAGCAAAAAAACAACAGCGACGGGTATTTTCGGAAGAAACCGCGTTTTTGATGACGGATATGCTACAAAGTGCCGTACAAGACGGCACCGCGAAAAAATTACGGTCTCTCCCGTTTGATATAGCCGCAAAAACGGGCACAGTCGGCACGAAAAATGGAAATACGGACGCCTACGCCCTTTCTTATACGGAGAAAGACTGTATCGGCGTTTGGTTGGGAAATGCAGATAACAGCGAAATCACGCATACGGGGGGAACACTGCCTTGTAGCTTGTTGGCGGAAGTCAATCAACGGCTCTATGAGGAATATATTACAAAAAAACAAGTCCTTGCCTCTTTTCCCACGCCGCACGGCGTGAATAGAATCAGCCTTGACAAAACGGCTTATTATGACACACATAATATACTGCTTGCAGACGATTCTTCCCCTATGGAACAACGCTTTGACGAATGGTTTAAATCCACCGCTCTACCCACGAAAAAGTCTGATTTTTTCAGCAATCCACGCATTTCGACGCCCAGTGTGAACCTCGAAAATAACAGAGTTGTCATCGAGCTGAAAAGTGATTCCCCACGCTATTACACCTATCGTATAAAACGATACGATTATGCGTCACATACTACCTTGTATGAGGGGGAATATCTGCCGCAATTCGTCGATTCTTCAGTATCCCCGAATCACACGTATATCTACACGATAACGCCGATATACGCCGATAACGTTGGTACGGAAATTACCCTGCCTGCCATCAACGTTACTGAAAACATAGTTAAAAAAGAATGGTGGCAATATTAAAACGAGCGTGTTTACCACAGTAAACACGCTCGCTATTTTTCCTCTTTTTAAAGATTGATTTTCTCAATCGACTCAAACGCCTCTTTAATCAATCCTTCAATATCCAGCTTGCTCTCCTCTCTTTCAATCTCGGAAAGCTTAGGACGAATAGCAGGGAAATCGGGTAAAAATACCGTACAACAATCTTCAAAAGGAAGAATGGACGTCTCATACGCACCCATCTTGACCGATTTGTCGATAATTTCATTCTTATCAAACCCAACCAACGGACGAAGCACGGGCAATTTTTCCACAACAGAGTTAGAAGAGGTCATCCCCTCAATCGTCTGACTTGCTACCTGACCGAGACTCTCGCCCGTAATTAGACATTGCGCGCTGATATGCAATGCGTGACGTTCCGCAATACGATACATAAAACGGCGAAGCAGCGTAATCATCAACTCAGGCTTGCACTTTTCGTGTATTTCTTCCTGAATATGCGTAACCTTTACCGTATACAAATGAGTGCCGCACGTATATTCAGATAATATTTTCGCCAAATCAACCACTTTTTCCTTAGCCTGCATATTCGTGTAAGGATAGCTGTGGAAATGCAAACAATCAATCTTCATGCCACGTTTCGCCATCATGTAACCAGCCACGGGGCTATCAATCCCCCCAGAAAGCAACAGCAAGCCCTTTCCTGCCGTTCCCACAGGCATACCGTTTGCACCTTCGATAAATTCTCCAAAGACGAGCGCGCGAGCATTTTCTCTAATATCCACACGGATTGAGAAAGACGGTTTGTGTACGTCAACGGAAAGTTTACCTTTTCCGTACGCCAACAGCATTCCGCCCAGTTTTTTACTGATTTCAACCGAAGTCAACGGATATTTTTTATCTCCTCTGTGGGATTCCACCTTAAACGTACCCTCTTCACGGCACAAAAGCTTAGCCGCCTCAAAGATGGAGTCCATATCCGAGTCCGTCTCATACGCCAAACTCAGCGTATGCAAACCGAATACTTTCTTCAGCTTTTCCATGATTTCATCCGCTTCGTAATCAGCGAACTTCTGCACGAGGTATCTTCCGCTCTGTTTCACAAGCTCTAGATCGTAATCCTTGATCGCACGGCGCAAATTCGTTTCAAATGCACGTTCGAAAAAGCCTCTGTTCTTTCCCTTTAAATAAATCTCCGAATAACGGATAATAATTACCTTTTCCATATTTTTTTCCTTTATTTCATTCTACTCGACAAATCTCTACCGACCTCGTTAAGGATTTCCGTTGCCTGCAACACTTCTTCCCTTGTCGTTTCAGGAGAAAAGCTAAGCCGCAAAACCCCATCTGCCGTTCTTTCATCAAAACCGCAAGCCAAAATCACTTGGCTGTAACGGTTCTTCGCATTCGAGGAACACGCGGAACCCGTTCCCACAATCAAGCCCTTATCATTCGCCATATGCAACAGTATCTCTCCGCGCAGCCCTTTCGCCGCAACGCTTAAGATGTATGGCGTCCCATTGACGGACGAAAGCCGCGTATATACGGTTTTATCTAAACCTTCCCACAGCAACTCCCGATATTCTGTCAATCGAGCAAAATCTTCTTTTAATGAGGAGAACTTTTCTTCAAAGGCGTATTGAAACTGCTTGATCCCAAACACGTTTTCCGTACCACTGCGCCGTCCCGACTCCTGCCCGCCGCCTATTATGTAAGGAGGCAAAACAAGACTCTTTCTCTTGATCAAACCGCCAACACCTTTTAATCCGCCGATCTTGTGCGCACTGACCGAATATAAATCAATCTCTTTCCCGAGTTTAAAGGGAATTTTTCCGTACGCTTGCACACCGTCGCTGTGAAAAACAACCCGAGGATTTTTCTTTTTTACAAGTTTTGCTATCGTATTAATATCATTGATTGCCCCGATTTCATTGTTGACGTGCATCACCGACACGAAAGAAGTTTTCTCGTCGATCAATTCCAACAGTTTTTCAACGTTAACACTGCCGTCTGGATTGAGGGGGGCAAAACGCGGTTCTGCCACACCGCGGTTTTTCAACTCGTGAAAAGCAGCCGATACGGCAGAATGTTCCCCCAACGTCGTGACCGCATTCCCTCGCCTTGCAAATGAAAAAATCGCTTGGTTGTCCGATTCCGTGCCGCAAGAGGTGAAAACGAACTCAAAAAAGTTTTCATCGGCGACCTTGGAAAGCAAAACGGAGCGCGCTTTTTTCAGCTCGCTCTGTAACGCATACCCTTCCGTATAAAGCGCGGACGGGTTATAATATTTTTCCGACACAAACTCTTTCGCGCGTTCAAACGCCGCCAAAGACGGTTTGGTCGTAGCCGCATTGTCCAGATAAATCATCTTGCCTGCTTCTTCTCCTGCATGACGTAATCACTTTCCAAGACCGTTCTCTTGACAAATTTCAAAAGATTGAGCAAAAGAGTTTCACGACATTCTAAAACAAACAGCTTTTTGCCGTCATGGTTTGCCAGAATATACATGAAGAATTTTCCTTCCGCCGCAACGTTGTTAGACGTGCATATCACAGATTTTGTTGCAGGATCACTCCTAAATCGTTCATAAGAAGGATTATCCACGTCGCCGATCTGAATCATCTCTTCACAATCAATACGCGCCACCAACTTTCTTTTGTTGATATTGATGACCCTGGAAATACGCAATTCTCCCGATACAAACGCATAATCATAGCTAACGTTGAAACGCATCTTCCATCTACGCAATAAGAAATACGCCAAGAAGAACCACGCACAAACAAATGCCCAAAGAATCCAACCCTCTAAGGGTACAAAGTAAAAACCTAAGATGATGGCGATAATTCCCAACGTAAGGAAAATGACTGATACAATCTGTAAAATCTTATATTTCCTCGCCTCTCTAACGGATTCGCTAGCAATCGAACTTTCTTCGTAAAAAATATCCATTTTATCTCCGCGTCGGCTTGAAACAATACTCAAGCCGACTTTGTTACATTAAATCTCAAACATACCTTCATAAACGGTTTTCACACTGCCCAACAGTTCTATTTCACCGTCGGAATGATAATTTACCGTCAAATCCCCGCCGCGCAGTTTTACGGTTACGTTCGTGTCCTTTTCACAGTATCCCGCAAGCACCGCCGCCACAACTGCCGCACACGCACCCGAACCGCAAGCCCACGTTTCACCGCTGCCACGTTCCCAAACGCGCATTTTGATAGTTACTTTATTGACAACACGGATAAATTCCGTATTCACACCTTCAGGGAAATATTTGCAATTTTCAAATTCAGGCCCGACCTTTTCAACGTTGATCGCGTCTACTTTATCGCTGAACACAACACAGTGCGGGTTACCAACGTTGACAAGGGTGATATCGTAATCGGCCCCGCCGATGTTTACTTTCTTCCCGACAATCTGGTCTTCGTCCCATGCGCAAGGAATATTTTTACCTGCAAGCTGCACCTTTCCAAGGTTGACGCTAGCACAGATTGTCGGGAAGAAAGTAAACATCGGCGGGGCCGATTACGATATCACCCTTGTCAACGTT
>SVIT01000015.1 GCA_015069365.1 Clostridiales bacterium
CCCTTACCCTTATTCCGCGCCGAATAAGGGTAAGGGTATTTCCAAAAAACTGACCGCATAAGAGAGTGCGACGAACACCGACATCAAGGCGATTCGTTTTGCGGAAAAACGGTTTTTAAAGGACTTTTTATGGGCTGTTTGCGACATTGAACGCATACCTGCCCCCTCCATTTGTTCTTTTTCTGACATAATAGCTCCTTCTCTTTGAGAATGATAGCGCGCCCCGATTATGCAATCGGGGCGCGTGATAAACGAAACCGCAACGGCAACGTATCGCCGTCTTTTTTCTTTTCGCATCCGGACTATACCGTCGGTATCGGAATTTCACCGATTCGGGGGCAAAACGCCCTTCGCAGACTATACTGCCGGTGAGGAATCACACCTCGCCCCAAAGAATTTTTTCTTATCTTATTATAATTGTTTTAAATACCATTGTCAAGCATTGACGGAAGCGTTTTCTTCTTTTTCTGCGCTGTAAGGGAAAATAACGTAGAACGTACTGCCCTTGCCCACTTCGCTATCGACGCCAAAGGCGAGCTCGTGCTTTTGCAAAATTGTCTTAACAATAGAAAGCCCCAACCCCGTACCCTTTACAGGGCGTTTGTGCGTTTCCGACGAACGGTAATATCTCTCCCAAATATCAGGAAGTTCCTCTGGCTTGATCCCTTTCCCCGTATCGGTCACGGAAAAACGGAAACACTCTTTCGTCTCTTTTTTTAGACGAACGTACACCTTTTTATCTGCACCCGTATAATTGACCGCATTCCCGATCAAATTATAGAGAACCTGGCCAATCTTCTGTTCGTCCACGCAGGTGTATAATTCCTCGTCAATATCCGTTATAAAACTATACCCGTGTTCGTCTTTAAAATAGGCAAACCGATCCAACGTTTCATACACATATGCCGACATATCCAAATCGGTCTTCTTTAGCACGTCTATCCCCGAACGGATTTTCGAAAGATCCAACACGTCGCCGACTAAGGAGGTCAATCTATCCGCTTCGTCTACTATGACCTGCGCGTGTTTGTTACGCTTTTCGGGAATATCCCCCGAAATCTCCATAATCATCGACGCATACGCTTTAATCATTGTAAGCGGCGTTTTAAAATCATGCGACACGTTCGCGATCAATTCCTTTTGCATTCGGTCGGTTTTCGATAGCTCGTCCCGCGCAAAGTTTAGTGATTCAGCAAGCTGCGCCATCTCTTTTCCGTACCCCGTACCGTGGAAGTCGACGTTGAAATCCCCTTGCGCCAACAGCCAAGCCTTATCCGTCATCTCCGAAAGAGGTTTCGCTAGCCACCCCGCAACCGCACTGCTGATCGCAAAGGACAACACGAGTAGAAAGACAAACACCAAGCCCACGCGCACGTTCATACGTGAAATCGACATCTGCAACAGCATCAATGATTTCCCAACGTAGAGGTAGGTGGACGAGTCTTGATACATCGGGATTTTCGTAATATATACGTATTCATCGCCGCTGTCATGCACTGCGTACGATTCCTCGCTATGTTCCAGTGCTTTTAAAAGATCGTCCATCTCTTCCGCAAACCCAAGCCCCTCTTGCAGTTCGGGCGCATCGGGACTAAAGTTTTCCTCCTGCGGAAAAAGCACTTCACCTGATTCTGTTAAAATGCAAATCCGCACATCGTAGGTCTGCGATAAGAAACGCAGAAAACCGCTGTAGTTTCCACCCGTCCATTCGGGTACGTCACGCGAAAGCACCCCTTTGACCTGCCGTCCTTTTTCCGTGACTTCTCTGGATGCCTCTTGTTTATACGATTGAGAAAGAATGATCCTTTGGGAAATAGATGCGACCGACATAACCAAAAAAGAAAGCGCGGCGAAGATTGCCCACAGCAAAAAATAGATACTCGTACTGTTTTTCTTTCGCCAACGGTACGATTTAAATCTATTCTTCATCTTCTCGCGCTTCTGTGTTTTCATTGTCCGTCCTATTATTCTTCGAATTTATACCCTAACCCACGTAAGGTAACGATAAATTTACGATAATCTTTTAGGTTACCCCTCAACATTTTAATATGCGTATCCACTGTACGATCGTCGCCGTAAAAATCAAATCCCCATACGTCGTAAAGAAGTTTTTCTCTCGTCAACGCAATCCCTTTATTGCGTACCAAATAGAACAGTAATTCGTATTCTTTCGGGGTAAGTTCCGCTTTGACGCCGTCGACGAACACGTTTCTGCCTGCCATGTCGATCTCCAGCCCCTCGAATTTGAGAATTTCGTTTCCACTGGGTTTGCTTTGACGGCGTTTCGTCACCGCGTTGATCCGCGCCATTAATTCTTTGGGAGAGAAAGGCTTTGTCACGTAATCGTCCACACCGAGCTCGAACGCGAACAGCTTGTCATATTCCTCACCCCGCGCAGACAGCATAATCACGGGGATATCCTTCGTCTTTTTGATCTCCTTGACCGCAGAAAAACCGTCCAAGTGCGGCATCATCACGTCCATCAATAATAGGTCGTAATCGTTTTCACGGCAAAGATTGACCGCTTCCATACCGTCCGACGCCTCAAACGCTTCGTTGCCCTCAAACTCGATATATTCCCGAAGGACCCCTCTTATCATTTCTTCATCATCTACAATAAGTATCTTCATTTTTTCTTCCCCTTTTTATTTTCGCTTTTGTTTTGGAAAAACTTTACAGTATATACTATACCCGTATTTTGTCAAGTTTAAGGCAAAACAGAGTGAAAAAACGGTGAAATTTCACTTACACCGTATAGTATAGCAAATTCTCGGAAAAAAGTCAATACAGAATACCGCTTAAAAATAGAAAGCGACGGAGTATTCTCTCCGCCGCGTTTTTGATTATTCATATTCTTCAAAATTTCGTCCATTCCCTTCCATACTCCCGTGATATCCGCTCGGTGGCGGTGAAACGGGCATACCATGTCCGCGTTTATCACAATTTTGTTTCCGAGGAAAACCCACGTTGACCAAGATTACGTCCTCGCCGATCTTGACGATATTCTTCAGCTCGATAAATAGATCGTGCTTTTTCCCAAAACCTCTCCCGCCAGGCACAACCAGACCTATCCACCTATTGTCGGGATAACATAATATTATATCGCACACTTTTCCCAGCTTTCTTCCGTCTTGTGTGTTGATCACCTCTTTGGCACGAAGCTCTGAAAAACTCAATTCCATAAATCACGCCCTCGCAAAATACTTGTCAATACAGTATATGCAAAGGCAATGAAAAATGTGACCGTTTACGATATATTCAAACGAATGTTGTTGAGCGCGTTTTTTTCAAGACGAGAAACCTGCGCCTGCGATATACCAACTTCTTCGGAAATTTCTGTCTGCGTTTTTCCCTCGTAGTAGCGTAGAAATAGTATTTTCTTTTCCCGTTCGCCCAGCTTTTCAATCGCCTCGCCCAAGGCAACGTGCTCCGTCCAGATCTCATCCGTGTTTTTCTCGTCGCAAAGCTGATCCATCAACAGCAGGGTGTCTCCCGATTTATTATACATCGGCTCGTATAAAGATACGGGATCGGAAATCGCGTCAAGCGCATATACCACTTCGCGCTCCGCCACCTGCAATTCTTTCGCAATCCGCTCGATCGTTGCTTCTTCGTCCCTGCTTTCAATCTCCTCTCGGGTCTTTAAAACTCTGTACGCCATATCCCGAATGCTACGGGAAACCCGCAAGGAATTGCCATCGCGGAGATATCTTTTAATCTCGCCAACGATCATCGGCACGGCATAAGTGGAAAATTTTACTCCAACGGAAACGTCAAACCCATCGATCGCTTTTATCAATCCAACGCACCCTGCCTGAAACACGTCATCCACGCCAAGATTTTTTACTCGGAAACGTTTTACAAGCGATAACACCAACCTCATATTGCCAACGATAAAGCGATCGCGCGCCCTTTTATCCCCCTGCTTAATCTTAATAATTAACTCTTCATTTTCCTTTGCCGTCAGTTTTGGAAGCCCCGACGTGTCCACGCCGCATATCTCCACTTTTTGCATTTCTCTCCACCTCCTTTTATGTAAACAAGGAGGGCAGGGTTGAGATGAGTATGCGTAATCGGGAGATTTTTTATACCTAGTCTACCGTCATAAAATCCAAAACGCGCTGTGCGGAACTATTCCATTTTTGCAATTTCTTTCTTTAACCGAAGAATGATTTTCTTTTCCAGACGGGATATGTAGCTTTGGGAAATCCCCAAAAGATCCGCCACGTCTTTTTGCGTCATTTCTTCTCCGCCACCTAAACCAAACCGTAAAAACATAATTTTCCTTTCCCGATCGGATAATTTTTTCAATGCCTCTTTGAGCTGTTCTTTTTCCGCATTCGATTCGATATCTCCATAAACACTATCTGCAGACGTGCCCAGAACGTCGGAAAGAAGCAACTCATTTCCCTCAAAATCCGTGTTTAGCGGCTCGTCGAAAGAAACCTCGCTCTTTAGACGCGCAGTACGGCGAAGATACATCAAAATTTCATTCTCAATGCACCGCGAGGCATAGGTCGCCAGCTTGATATTCTTGTCCGCTCGAAAGGAATTGATCGCCTTGATCAGCCCGATTGTCCCGATCGAAACGAGATCGTCATTGTCCACACCCGTATTGTCGAACTTGCGCGCGATATACACCACCAAACGCAAATTGTGTTTGATAAGCTCCGCTTTTGCCCACTCTTTATCCTCCTCTTCAGCAAGCAGGCGAAGCATTTCCCCTTCCTCTTCCATAGACAATGGCAATGGAAGCGCCTCACCGTTTCCGCAAATATAATCCACCGTTGCTTCTTCCGTAAAAACGTTTTGTAAAAATTTTTTAATCCGTTCAATCCACTTCATGCGCCGCTCCCTTCAAACGTCCGTGCGTTTAATAATATTTTATATTCCCTCGATATACTATTCGGTAAAGAGGCAAAATATACCTGCTTTTTTACCGTTTCACTATCTGTTTTTATCTCGATTTCGCCCAAATACAAAGGCACGATCTTTTCACCTGCTACGGTGGAAATTCTCATTTCGTCGCATACCTGCCCACCATCTTCGCTTTTTTCAAACAGCAAATCCCGCCCCCAAAGTTCATAGATTAGCTCGGGAGAAAGAAAGCAAACGGGTATTCCGTTTTTCACCGCCAAATTTCCGCTGTCTAAAAAGCCCTCCGCGCGGATACTCTTTTCGCCGTGGATCACCGAGCAGGAAAACAGTTTATTCACGATCGCCCTGCGCGCGTATATTTTTTTCGTCAGCCACACAACCGATAACGATAGAAAGAAAAAACCGAGAAAGACGACGATACTCGGTGCTCTGGTCAATGAAAACGAACTGCCTAATCCCGATAGACTAAAGCCGTTATACACCCCCAATAACGCACCGCCAAAACCAAAGCTCAGTCCCATAAAAATCACGGAAACCATGCAATACCTGCTCCAATCTTTTTTCGTCCGAAACTTTCCCGCTATAGGCATACAAAGAAGAAAACCGACTGACCATTTTAATACCGCGCCGCCAAAAAAAGAAAGTTTCAGTAATGGGAAGATCACCGCAAACACCGCTCCAAACGCCGCCGAAAGACAAATCTTTCCCCACGGACATTTGATTTTTGCTGCGTACGCCGACAGCGACAACAGGGCTCCGTCCAAAAGGAAGTTTTCCAAAAAAGCGTATTCAATATAGATCTCCATAACCCGCCTCCTTTTAAACGTCTTCCCAATTATACAGCCTATGTGCTCTAAAATAAAAACGCCTTTTGTCGAAAAGGCGTTTTTATTGTTATTTCGTTTTTTTGTTTAAAAGGCGTTTTTAATATATTCAATTCTACCGTCCGCATATACTTCGGCAACGTCAAAACGAGCGTTCGGCTCTTTTCCAATTTTCAGCCAGTAGCACTGCGCGATCTGGTAATAACGGCGCTGTTTCTCTTTCCCCACCGCCTCGGCAGGCGTTCCAAACACAGTCGTCGTCCTGGTCTTTACCTCGATAAATACCGTCTCTTCTCCGTCCTGTGCGATAAGATCCGCCTCGCCAAAGGGAGTACGATAATTGCGTTTTAATATCTTATACCCCTGCTTTTTAAGGTGCTCCTCGACCAGCTTTTCACCCTTTTTCCCTAAAAGTTTTTTGTAAAGGTCCTGCGATGAATCGGGCATAAACCGTACTCCTTGATACCTTGTATGTGCGCCGCTGTACCATAGCCTTTGTTCTTTTCAAAGGCGTATTGCGGATACGTTTTTGCGTACTCGTCCATCATGGCGTCTCTATGTACCTTGGCAATAATGCTCGCCGCCCCGATGGAATAGGAAAGTGCGTCGCCGTGGATAACGCTGTGTTGAGGCAAGGCGATATCTAGCGTCATGTTGCCGTCCGTCAAAACCACCGCTTTCTCCGTCGGGATATTCAGGCGTTCAATCGCCTGCTTCATACCCAGTTTGGTCGCCTCTAAAATATTGATTTCGTCAATAATTTTTTCACTCACCTCAACCATGGTATAGGCGATTGCGCGATTTTTAATCTCTTCGGAAAGAGTTTCGCGCTTTTTAATCGACACCTTTTTACTATCGTCTACCCCGACAACCAAATCGTTATTATCCAAAGGCATCACCACCGCCGCGCAAACAACGGGACCTGCCAATGGGCCTCTGCCTACTTCGTCCACGCCGATAATATATTGATAACCTTTCGCAAGCAACGCCCGCTCATAGGTCAGCTTTTCATCCGCATTCCAAATCTTTTTCATAAGCTTTCCCCGTTAAAAATCAAAATCCGCGTAGTCGGCAGGATTCTCCAAACATATCTTACCGATACGTCCTTTTCTAAAATCGTCGATGATCGCTTTTGCACCGCGCTCGTAATCGTATTCTCCTCCGCGGAAAATAAAACCGCGACGTTTGCACACCGCCTCATACATACCCAACTTTTCCGAAAAATCGGTGATGCCGTAACGCTCGGTCAGGCACTGCGGATATTTGTCCGCAAGTTCCCCCAAAAGTTCTAACGCAATATCGTCCATATCCAAAATATCGTCGTTGATACTGCCGATATACGCAAGGTGACGGGCGTGACACTGATTGTCAAACGAGGGAGGCATTGTCCCCGGCGTATCAAGAAGATCGAACGCGCCGCATTTGAGCCAACGCACGTCGCGGGTAACCCCCGCTTTATCCCCAGTCTTGGCGCGTTTTTGTCCGCTGAGAAGATTGACGATTGTGCTCTTACCTGTATTCGGTATGCCTGCCACCATGAAACGGAAGGTACGATTCAGCCCCTTCGCCTGCGCTCTTGCACGCTTTTCTTCCGTGATGGCATTCAGCTTTTGAAGTAGGATACGCTTGGCGGAAATGTTGGTCGAATCGCATTTCACCGCATACCTGCCCCTATCCTCGAAGAATTTTAAGAAGGCGTCCACCTTCCCATCGGCAAGGTCAGCCTTGTTCAAAACGTATAAAATCGGTTTCTCTCCGAAAATCTTTTTGAGGTTTTTATTGACCGTAGCAATCGGCGCACGCGCGTCCAAAACGCAGATAACGCCATCGCAAAGATCCTTTTTTGCCTCCATATCCCGCATGGCTTTGGTCATATGCCCTGGAAACCATTGTATATTTCTCATATCTTTTTCCTTTAGCCGTCTTATAATAAATCGGGGCGTTTTTTCTTGGTGATTGCAATGGATTGTTCCCGTCTCCACGCGTCTATCTTCGCATGGTCGCCGCTACGCAATACTTCGGGAACGGCAAGCCCCTTATATTCTTGCGGACGAGTGTACTGGGGATACTCCAAAAGATTTTCGGAAAAGCTTTCATCTACCAAAGAAGACATGCTGATCACCCCGTCCACGTAGCGGGAAACGCAATCGGCAACCACCATTGCAGGCAATTCACCGCCAGTCAAAACGTAATCGCCTATGGATATTTCCTCGTCGATAAACAGATCAATCACACGTTGATCTACCCCTTCGTAATGCCCGCAAAGAAGAATGAGGTGATCGTATTCCAACAACTCAAACACCATCTGCTGACGGAAAACCCGTCCCTTGGGGGACATATAAATACGGCGCGCCTTATGCTCGGGGTCAATCGCCTCAATCGCATTCCCGATCGGGGGTGCCATCATGACCATGCCAGCTCCGCCACCAAAAGGATAATCGTCACATTTGAGGTGCTTATCTTCCGTATAATCTCGGATATTAATCACGTTGATTTCGATTTTGCCTGTTTTTTGCGCTCTGCCAATAATGCTTTCTTTCATAGCGGAAAACATCTCGGGGAACAGCGTTAAAATATCTATTCTCATACTTTTATCCCGTTCAACTCGTACACGGTACGGCCGTTTTACAAAATTGCCTCAACAAAACTCTTGCTGTCAAACAGCTCCAGATCGTCCATTTTTTCCCCAACGCCTGCGAAAAGCACAGGGAGAGAAAGCTCAGATGCCAAGGAGAAAATGAACCCGCCCTTTGCCGTGCCGTCCAACTTGGTCAACACGATACCGTCCAATTCCACAGCCTCGTCAAAGACTCGCGCCTGGTTGATGGCGTTTTGTCCCGTCGTCGCGTCAAGCACCAACAGCTTCAAAAAATCCGCCTCAGGGAACTCACGCGTGACAACACGGTCCATCTTACGAAGCTCGTTCATGAGGTTATCTTTTACGTGCAATCTGCCCGCCGTATCGACAATCAATACGTCCGTCCCTTTCGCTTTTACAGAAGAAACGGCGTCGAAAATGACTGCGGAAGGATCGCTGCCTTCTTCATGCTTTACGATACGCACTTTCGCTCTATCCGCCCAAATGGAAAGCTGTTCGCTCGCCGCGGCACGGAAGGTATCCGCCGCCGCAACCGTAACCGTCTTTTTCTGTTCCAGGAAATAATGCGCCAGTTTTCCAACCGTTGTCGTCTTACCAACACCGTTGACACCGACCAACATAATCACGCAAGGATAGGCAGGGGGTTCGACCTCGGATTCCTCTAAAATATCCGTCAAAATCCCGCGTAATAGCTCGGTAACGTATTCCTCGTCACGGAGTTTCTCTTCAATCGCTTGCTTTTTAACCCGTTCCACAACCAGTTCCGCCGTGGAAACGGAAACGTCGGAAGAAATCAAAATTTCCTCTAATTCCTCATAGAACTCGTCGCCTAATTTATTCTTTGAAAACAGCGTGCGGAGCTTGCCTGAAAAGTTATCTTTCGTCTTTTTCAGCGCCCCGAACAGTTTTCCAAATATACCCATAATTCACCTCTTGCTTAGTTTCAACGCGTACATACCCCCATCAAAACGGAAAATGCGCGTAAATATCATTCGCAAGGCGAAAAGCCTTGCGAATAGTTTTATTCCACTGTACCTGCGCCGAGTTTCGTTTCCACTTCCGCAAGTTTTACGGAAACGATCTTCGAAACGCCTTTTTCCTGCATCGTTACACCGAACAGCGTATCCGCCTGGTTCATGGTCGGTTTTCTGTGCGTGATAACGATAAATTGCGTATCTTCCGAGAAACGCTTTAAGTAGGAAGCAAATCTATCTACGTTTGCGTCGTCGAGCGCCGCCTCGATCTCGTCGAGGATACAGAACGGCATCGGTTTCGATTTCAAAATTGCGAACAGAATCGCAATCGCCGTCAACGCACGTTCACCGCCCGAAAGCAAGGAAATCTTCGTCAGTTTCTTACCAGGAGGGCAAGCCACGATGTCTACGCCTGCCGCGAGAGGATCTTCCACGCCCTCGTAATCAATCTGCAATTCCGCTTTACCGCCGCCAAACAATTCTTTGAACGTGACCTTGAAGTTTTCGTTAAATTCTTCAAATCCTGCGTTGAAGATACGGAGCATTTCGCCGCGAATTTCATCGAGCGCCGCCTGCAAATCGTCGATCGCCTTTTGCAAATCGTCCCTTTGCGAGGACATCTCTCCGCAACGTTTTTGTTCCTCTTCATATTCTTCCACAGCGTTGGGATTGACCGCGCCAAGCATGGTAATCTTACGCTTCAACGCCGAAATCAAGCTGGTCGCTTCTTCAATGTTAAACGCTTCTTTGCGGTATGCCAAGCACCCCTCGTAGTCCATCTCGTACGCCTCTTCAATACGCTGACGCATACTTTCAAGATTAGAGTCGATCTTACTGATCTCAATTTCGCACTTATAACGCTTGTCCGAACTCTTCGTGAGGGTTTCCTGCAATTCCGTCTTTTCACCTTCGAGGTGAAGTTGTTCAGCGTTGACAGTTTCTTTCTCTTTCGTGATTACGCTGATTTCGTCTACGATTGCCTGAACCGCCGCCTTTTCCTCTTCCGTCAGCTCTTTCTCAGCCGCTTCCGATTCCAAACCTTTCAGCTTGGTTTCCGTCTCCGTCTTTTCATATTCCATATCCAGAATACGTTTGACGAGGTCTTCCTTTTCCGCAGTCAGACGTTCGATATCCTCTTTCTGCTTTGCAAGCTGAGAAATCAGTGCCGTGAGCTCCATTTCGCGTTCGCGCAAGGTCTTGCTCTTTTCCGCGCGTTCTTCCTTGAAACGGTCGCACTGGCTACGTTGACTTTCCATTTCCTCTTCCGCGCTCTTACGACGGGAAGCGATCTGTTCTTCACTGAGCGAGGAGTTCGCTTCTTCCGATTCAAGCTCTTTCAACTTGCGTTTCAATTCGTCCAACGCTTCCGAATAGGTCGCAATATCCACGTCTGCCTCGGAAAGTTGCTGCGTCAATGCCGTTTCACGCTGTACAAGACCTGCGATTTCGTTGCTTGCGCCTTGATATTTTTCACGGAGCGCGTCTACCGCCGCTTCCGCTTCCTTTCTCGCGCGTTCGCTTTCCGCAATCGCCGTCTTTAATTTTTCGATATATTTCTGCTTACGTGCGATATTTTCCTTGCATTCCTGAATCTTACGTTCGTTGGAAAGAAGTGACCCAGAACCTCTGCCGCGGCTACCGCCCGTCATTGCACCGCTCGTCGAAACGGTATCGCCGTCCAAAGTAACGATTTTGAAAAGGTTGCCGTACTTTTTCGCGATTGCCGTTGCGTTGGCGATATTGTCGCAGATCAACGTATTGCCTAAAAGGTTGCTGACTACGTTATAATAATAATCGTCATAATGAACAAGCTCTGTCGCAAGCCCCATCGCGCCGCGTTCATCCAAAGCACGGCGGATTTCTCTCGAATCGGGACGGGGACGCATGCTTGCTACGGGCAAGAAGGTCACGACGCCGCCGTTCGTGCGTTTCAAATACTCAATGAGGTATCTAGCGTCGTCTGCCGTGGGGGTAACTACGTTCTGCATAGCCCCGCCAAATGCCGTTTCGATTGCCGTTTCGTATCTTTGATCGGTGGAAACAACGTCCGCCAAAGCCCCGTGCAGATGCTTTGCAAGGTCGGGGTTGGTCTTGGATACGGACAACAATCTGCGGACGGATTCTTTATATCCCTCAAAACGGTTTTTGAGGCTGATATACATCTCCAAATTCTCGCGCAAGGACGCCAGCTGACCGTTAGCATTGAACAGTTCTTGGTTAAAGTCGTTGACGGTGAACTGCATTTCACGCGCTTCTTCCTGCTTTTCCTCAAACTCTTTCATGCCCGTCGAGCTAAGCTCTCGCAGGTTCTTCATATCCTTACGAACGGACGAAAGCTCGTCGGAAAGACGTTCTTTTCTCTCTTCCGATTTCTTCAGTGCCGCAACCAGTTCATTGATTCTGTCCTTGGTCGCTTCCATGCGCGCTGTCAAAGTACCCAGGCTCTTCTTCAATTCGGAAATTTCATCCGCGGAAGACAGCTGGCTAAGACGATTCTCATCGGAAAGCTTTTCAAAGACTTCAATCTTTTTATCGAGTGCGTTGACAGCGGCACGAAGCACCTCCGTCTGCGTTTCCAACTCGGTAATGCGCTTGTTCGCCTCGTTATTTTTTCTGCCAGTTACCGCGATTTCATCGTCAATCTCGCCGATGCGGATTTTGCTCGCTGCGAGCATATCCACCGCCGCCTCGATCTGCGAACGATAGGTTCTGATACGTTCCTGCATCAGACGAAGTTCCCCGTCCTTTCTTTCGTTTCCGACGGAAAGTTCTACACGGCGGTCGTTCAATACACTCAGTCTTGCGTCTGCCTTGTTGATCTTGTCGCGGTTTTCGTCTAATTTTCTATTGATCTGTTCGATCTTTGTATTCAAGGAAATAATCTTATCGGAAATCGCCGCAATGTCCTTTTTGAACTTGCTCTTTTCCCCTTCCGCATTCTCGTAACGATAGATATACGCGTTGGCTTCCTGCACCTTTAACGATTCGGAATATTCGTGATATTCACGCGCGGCAGCAGCCTGCTTGCTCAAAGGCCCCAGGCGGCGTTCTACCTCGTCGATACGCTGACGGTATATGTACAGATTTTCGTTGGAATCGGCGATCTTTCTTTCAATTTCCTGTTTTCTCGCCTTATACACCATCAAACCCATCGCCTCTTCAAAGATAAGACGACGGTCTTCGGGACGGGCGTTCATGATCTGCTCAACCTTACCCTGCCCAATGATGGAATACCCCTCTTTTCCCAAACCGATACCGTGGAAAAGGGTTACAATGTCCTTCAAACGGCTGTTTTGGTTGTTGATGAGGTATTTACTTTCCCCAGTACGGTAAAGACGTCTGGTCATCGCCACCTCAGGCGTGTCCATCGTGGGGAAAATGTGATTCTCGTTGTCGAAAACCAGGGTTACTTCGCAGAAAGACTGAGGTTTTCTCTCCAGCGTACCGCCGAAAATAACGTCCTGCATGTTCGAACCGCGCAAGGATTTGGCGGATTGCTCCCCAAGCACCCAACGCACTGCGTCCGCAACGTTACTCTTACCGCAACCGTTGGGACCAACGATACAAGTTACGCCTTGTTCAAATCGGATCGTCGTTTTGTCGGCGAACGATTTGAACCCGACAAGTTGTATTTCCTTTAAATCCAAAGTGTACTCCTTATGATATATCTATATCTTTTTATTTTTTCGAGTTTTGTAACAGCTGTAATAAGTTCTTTGCCGCCTGCTGTTCTGCGACTTTTTTGCTTCCGCCTATACCCTGCACTTTGATCCCCTGCGCGGTGACCGTAGCAGTAAACGTCGGCGCATTGTCTTTGCCCGATTTCTCGGTGACGTATGCAGGCGGTTCTTCGCCTTTGCCCTGCAAATATTCTTGTAAATCGCCCTTATAATTGACGGAAAACGCCTCTTCCTCCAGTCTGCCATGCCTAAGAATAAATTCTTTTGCAGGGACATACCCACCATCTAGATAAATCGCCGCAATCACCGTTTCAAAAAGACTGGAAACCGTCTTTTTTCCAACGTTCGCCCTGCCGCCCGATACCAAGAGGTATTTTTGAATCCCCAGCGCCTGCACCGCTTCGTCCAAAGCATCCTCACAGACGAGTTTTTGCCTCTCCCTCGTCAATACGCCTTCTTCCGCGCGTTTGTGGCGAGCGTACTGCCACTCCGTCACCACCAACTGCAATACGGCGTCCCCGAGGTATTCCATTCTCTCATTGTCCTTGCCGCCGTATACGTTGGCGTACGTGGAATGCGTGAACGCCTCTTTCAAAAGCCCTCTATCCGCAAAGACGTAGCCGATTTTTTCTTCTATTTCCGTAAAAGGAAAATTCTCTCTCATTCTGCCTGCCCTGCAGCCGCTTCTTGCGCCTGCGCCTGAATGGAAGCAAGATCCACGCCGTCGATCAGTTCTTTGATCTTCGCCGTCATGTTACCGCGAACTGCGTTTGCCGCTTGCTCAATGGATACCGCGAAGCTGCGCGCTTTCGAATTGCCGTGACCTTTCACGACCGCTTTCGTCAAGCCTAAGAACATTGCGCCGCCGACCCCTTCGTAATCCAGCCCTTTCTTAATATTTTTAATGATGTCTCCGCAAAGTAAAGCGCGGAGCTTTGAGAAAAGATTGCGCTTGAACGCCTTTTTCATGATGGCGGAAACGGCTTTTCCGCAGCCCTCTGCCGACTTCATGGCGATATTGCCCGTAAAACCGTCTGCAACCATAACGTCCACGTCGCCGAACATGATATCGCGACCTTCTCTATTGCCGACGTAATTGATTGCCTCCACCTTTTTAAGAAGAGCGTTCGTTTCCTGCTGAAGCAAAAGGCCTTTATGATCCTCCGTACCATTGTTCAACAAGCCCACGGTAGGTTTTTCAATACCGTATACCGTCTGTGCATACGCCGAGCCCATCAAGGCAAAGTGTACGAGGTTGATGGGTTTACACTCAAGGTTCGCGCCGCAATCGCAAAGGAATGTGCCGCCGCCCGTGTGGTTGGGAATGATCGGGCAGAGCGCAGGGCGGGAAACACCTTTTAATCTGCCAAGGATCAAAACGCCTGCCGTCAATACCGCGCCCGTCGAACCAGAGGAAACTAAGCCGTCCGCTTTGCCCTCTTTCAAAAGGCGAAACGCCACGACTGTGGAAGAATCTTTCTTTGTCTTTACCGCTTTTGTAGGGATTTCTTCCATACCGATGACTTCCGTCGTATGTACGATCTCTACGCGGCTTTCGTCATATTCGCACTCGGAAAGTTCCGCTTTGATCTGCGGTTCGTCGCCGACCAAGATTACGGAAAGCTCTTTGTCTTTTTTCAACGCGGCTACCGTGCCCAGGACTTGCTGTTTCGGGGCAAAATCACCGCCCATTGCGTCTATTACGATTTTTACCATATTTATGTTTCTCTCCAAAATAATATTAGCGTGAAAGTTGCGTCGTAACGCTGAAATACACCGCTCCATCTAAAACGTGGAGAAGGGTTGTAGATTTGCACCGAAGTCGGAAGTTTCCCCGACGGGAGTTTACTAAACGTAAATGAGCGAGGGGAAAACCGATGAGGTGCAAAGATACGCCCTTATACATGTTTTAATACAGCAACGCAGAAATGCGCCGCCCCATCTAAAACGCGGAGAAGGGTTGTAGATTTGCACCGAAGTCGGAAACTTCCCCGACGGGAGTTTACTGAACGTAAATGAGCGAGGGGAAAACCGATGAGGCGCAAAGATACGCCCTTATACGTGTTTTAATACAGCAACGCAGAAATGCGCCGCATATACGTGTTTTAATATTTAAGATCGCCGAATGTACGGGGGTAAGGAAGCACATCGCGAATATTCGCAATCCCCGTAAGATACATAACCATACGTTCGAAACCGAGCCCAAAACCGCTGTGGGTAGTACCGCCGTAACGGCGCAAGTCAAGATACCAAGAATAATCTTCGGGGTTCATACCCAGTTCTTTGATACGGTTTACGAGCTTGTCATAATCGTCCTCTCTTTGAGAACCGCCGACCAACTCCCCGATACCGGGTACAAGCAAATCCGCCGCCGCAACCGTCTTTCCGTCTGCATTTTGCTTCATATAGAACGCCTTGATTTCCTTCGGATAATCGGTGAGGAAAACAGGTTTTTTATAGACTTGTTCCGTGAGGAAACGTTCGTGTTCGCTCTGCAAATCTTTCCCCCAGAAAATATTTTTATCATCGAACTTATCCGCATTCTGCTTCAAAATCTCGATCGCGTCGGTGTAGGTCAAACGAACGAATGCGTTTTCCGATACGTTCTTCAATCTCTCCAAAAGCCCCTTGTCTACGAACTGGTTGAGGAAGTTCAACTCGTCCTTGCAAGTCTCCGAAACGTAATCAATAACGTATTTTACCATCGCCTCTGCAACGTCCATATCCCCTGCAAGATCGCAGAACGCCATTTCCGGTTCGATCATCCAAAATTCCGCAGCGTGACGCGCCGTGTTGGAATGCTCCGCACGGAAAGTAGGCCCAAACGTGTATACGTTACCGAACGCCATTGCGTACGTCTCCGCATTCAACTGCCCAGATACGGTCAGCGCCGCGCGCTTTCCGAAGAAATCGTCCTTGTAATCGGGGGCCTTGCCGCTCTTTGCCACTTGATCAAGATCGAGCGTGGTTACCTGGAACATCGCCCCTGCACCCTCACAGTCGCTCCCAGTCAAAATGGGGGTATGCACGTAAACAAACCCGCGATCGTTGAAAAATTTATGGATCGCAATCGCCGCTTCGCTGCGGATACGGAACGCCGCGCCAAACAGGTTCGTACGAGGACGAAGATATGCAATCTCACGTAAAAATTCCACCGAATGACGTTTCTTTTGCAAAGGATAATCGGGGGTGGATTCCCCTTCTACCTTGATTTCGGTCGCCTTAATTTCGTAAGGCTGTTTATTTTCGGGGGTAACGACTACGTTCCCCGTAATAATCAACGCGCAGCCGACGTTTTCTTTCGCAATCTCGTCGTAATTTGCAAGATTCGCACGTTCGAAAACAATCTGCGTATTCTTAAAACAGCTCCCGTCGTTGAGCTCGATAAATCCAAACGCTTTCGAATCGCGGATCGTCTTTGCCCAACCTGCAACAGTAACGCTCTTTCCATCGTAATCGACGTACTTCGCATTGAGTTCTTTCAGCTGAATTCTGTCCATTATAACCTGCCTTTTTTCTTTGAGAAATATGTGTTTTTTCGCCTTTTGGCGCTTTTTAACTTTTTTAATCGACAAACCTTGGGCTTTTTCAACCCATTCTTTGCCAATATACTACATTATTATAACAGTTTTTAAGAAAAAAGACAATCGTTTGACGCAATTTTTATTGTCGGTTCGGTAACTTTTTTGACGATTATCCCCTGAATCGGTCGGTATTCGTCTATTCTTACACGCTTTCGGGAAAGCAAACGCTCCCCGCGGTAACACTCGAGGAACATTTCGCTCTTCACACCGTTTTTCGGCGAGCGTAAAATCCCGTCCTCTCTCCCCTCTTTCACAATCGGCGCAGGAGAGGGTATTTCTTCTAAAACATGAGAAACCAGCTCGTACCGATCCACCGTCTTCTCCCCATAAAAAGTCACCCGCAATCCCCCCTCGAACACCGTCGCCGACAAATATACTGGAAAGGAGTGTGGATTATACAGCTGAAGATCGCACTCGGAAGAAACCATCGCGTCCCGCGAGGGGGCTACGTAGGGCACGCGAAGAGAATGAGGGTGATACTCGATCGCGCAAAGCCCGCTCTTTAACGCCGCGTTATACAAGGTAGTGCTCACCTGACAAACACCGCCGCCCACCCCTAAGACGTACTCTCCATTGATGATAATTTTCGCCTGCTTAAACCCTGCCGCCGCCGTTCTTCTCCCCACTGTTTTATTGAAAGAAAACTCGCCGTACGGCTGTAGCGTCGTTCCGTTGATTAAGGACGCAGCAATCGCGATATTCTCGCACCTGCCCCCATCCTCTGTGTTATAATAGGTGGTATAGGCAGAGATTTTTTTCCAACCGTAAGGAGTGCTTTGCGTCTCCGCCTCGCCAAAATAGAGGAAAATTCCCCTGAAAAAACCAAAAAAGGCAAAAAAAAGAGCGCTCGCACAAAGGAGCGCCGTTATTTTCTTACGTTGATTCCTGTTCATTTTTCTCTTCCTTTCTGCTATGTAAAGGCGATTGAACGCGTACATGGTACCCTCTAATCGAAAATAGGAACCCGTTTTAACAATTCTTCGCCAGCATAAAAGGCAGGCGTGCCGATGACCGTTCTCGTATCCTGCACGTGCGTATCCGAACCGCCCGTAGTCAGCAGTCCCCTCTTTTTTGCGAGCGCAAGGAAGTACGCCGTTTCCTCTTCAGTATGCGTCGTGTAATAGCTTTCTATACCGTCAAGACCGTACGAAATGAGTTCTTCAATCAGGTTTTCCCTCTCTAGAAAAGTCATCGTTATCCGCCCAGGATGGGCAAGCACCGCTATACCGCCAAGCTCGTGGATACATTCGATCGCCTCTTTGGGAGACGGTCTACCGAGGTTGGAATTTGCTGGTTTCCCCACGTTAAGATACTGTGCGTACACTTCTCCAGGGGGAATATCCAAATATTTGGAAACTGCCCTGGAAATATGCATGGTATGAATGGGCGCGGTAAGATCGCTGCGCTGACGGTTGATATCTTCCATGGAAACGGGAATCCCGATCGCACGAAATTTTTTTACACTCTCTTCTGCTCTTGCCAAAGACGCCGCTTTCCTCGCGGACAAAAACGCCTCGTACCGTTCGTCCAAAACACAACCGTACCCCAAAACGTGCACCTTTTCCAGATCGGCATACGCCGAAATTTCCCAGCCGACGAGATATTTCAAACCATACTTTTTCGCCGCCTCAATCTTGACGGAATGCCCCGCCATAGTATCGTGGTCGGTGATAGAGAGAAGCTCCACCCCGTTCGCCTTTGCCAAACGGCAAACCTCGTCGGGGGAGTAAACTCCGTCGGAATAGGTACTGTGCAGATGCAGATCAGCGCGCATAAAACTCCTTACTACTGTTTAATCTTTCCGTTTTCAATACGGATTTTTTTACATTCTTTCCCGTATAAAACCCGTTCCGCGTGGGTGCAGGTCAATACCGTTTGTATCCCCGAAACGCATTGCAATAACTTCTTACGGCGGGGCAAATCCAACTCGCTCATGACGTCATCTAAGACCAAAATGGGCGATTCACCCGAAAGCGCCTTGAATATCTCCACTTCGGAGAGTTTGAGGGCTAACGCCGCCGTTCTCGTCTGACCTTGTGAGGCGTACGCTTTGGCGTCCGCGCCGCCTATCAGAATATCCAGATCGTCGCGGTGAGGTCCTACCGTGGTAAACCCAAGCCGCAAATCCTTTTCGTAATTATTCTCCAAACGTCGTTGCAACGTCTTGGCAATCTCCCCTTCGTCCCCCTCGTATTTTCGTTCGGGCTTGATGAGAAGATCCTCTCCCCCATCCGTCAAAAAGGCATGAAATTCCTTTGCGTACGGAGCAAGTTTTTCTACGAACTCCGCGCGTTTTTTGACGATAATCGCGGCGTACTTGCACAGCTGTTCGTCCCAAATGGGCAGGGTATCCAAAACCAAATTAACGTCCCGATCTTTCAAGAGAGTATTACGCTGGTCGAGGATTTTGTTATAACGGAGCAAAGCCGTATAATAGGCTGGCGACGTCTGGGATATGGAAATATTCATAAACCGCCGTCTTTCGTCAGGCCCGTCTTGAATGAGCCGAAGCTCCCCAGGCGAGAAAAATACGCTATTGATATGCCCCATCAGGTCGGCGTTTTTAGAAATTTTACTGCCGTTGACGCGGATTTCGCGCTTATTTTCATAGATATCCGCCTCAATCGTCACGTTACCGTACCGATTTTCCGCCTCCGCAACAATATGCGCCTTTTCCGCCCCCATACGAATGAGTTGCTTGTCATGGCGGATACGCAAAGACGCGCCCGTGCAAAGGTAAAAGACGGCTTCAGCGCAATTTGTTTTGCCCTGGCCGTTTTTCCCGAACAGCACGTTAAGCCCGTCCGCGAACTCGAAACGCTCGTTTTCGTAGTTCCTAAAATTTTGAAGGAATAATTTTTTTATTTTCATAATCCTCAAAAAACCCGCCGAAATTGCTTTCTTTTCCTCGAAATTTGTATTATAATTATATCAAATAATTTTGAAAAAGACAAGTTTATAACAAACTCTCACGAATATTTTTAACGGGGAAAGAAAAATGGCAGAACATTCTCAACTTCAGTACATTTGGAAACAGATCAGCGAACGGGTACAAAACCTCATTTCGCCCATTTCCTTTAACACCTATATCAAGACGTTAGAGCCCATTGATATCCGCGGCAGATTGCTGATTTTGCAGGCGGAAACCCCGCTCGGCGCGTCCACGATCATGAAAAAACACGCGGATAAGCTGCGCGACGCGATGGCGAAATGCGACCTTGGCGTAAAAGATTTCCGTCTTTACGTGGAAGGCAGCGACGAATTCCCCCTCGAGGACGAAGAGGACGCGGCAGATACTTTCCAACCCTCTCCCATCAATAAACAGTTCACGTTTGATTCTTTCGTAGCAGGCGCAGGAAGCAAATTTGTTTACGCCGCGGCAAAAGCGGTCGCCGAAAATCCTGGCGAGACCTTTAACCCCCTCTTTATCTATGGGGAGTCGGGCTTGGGCAAAACCCACCTCATGCACGCGATTGCAAACTATATTTCCCTGCATTATCCCGAAAAAAAGGTGCTGTATACCACTTGTGAGAATTTCTTGAACGAGTTCATTGACTCTATCGCCCAGAAAAACAGCGCAAAGTTCCGCTTCCATTACAGAAACGTAGACGTGCTGATGATCGACGATATCCAGTTCTTGAAGAATAAAACGCAGGTTCAGGAAGAATTCTTCCATACCTTTAACGAATTATCCGCGCAAAATAAGCAAATCGTCCTCACGTCGGACCGTCCCCCCAAGGAAATCGCGACGTTGGAAGAAAGATTGCGCACTCGTTTTGAGGGGGGCATGATCGCGGATATCCAACCGCCCGATCCCGAAACGAAGATCGCCATCTTAAAACGTAAGGCGCTCGATCGGAAATGTCCCGTTCCCGACGAGGTGCTCGAATTTTTGGCAAAAGATTCTGGGCACGACGTAAGAATGTTGGAAGGCAGACTGACCAAAGTCATCTTCGCAAGCAAGCTCCACGAAGAACCAATCACCCTCGATCTTGCGAGAAAAGCACTCAACGAATCGGTGAATGAATCGGAGGCGCAGGAAGACATTACCCCTGAAAAAATATTATCCGCAGTTTGCGGTTATTTCAAACAAAAGAAAGAGGATATCCTCGGCAAGGGCAAAAAGGCAGACCTTGTCAGCGCACGCCAAATCTGCGCGTACCTGATGTGCGAAATGCTCTCCCTTCCCCTCGTTTCCATCGGTAAAATCCTCGGCGGCAGAGATCATACGACGATTATGTACGCAAGGGATAAAATGGAGAAGTTGGTTTCCCTCAACGACCATATTGCAAAACAGGTAGACGATATCAAAAATATTGTATTGAAAAAGTAATTTTATGACGAATAAGCAAGCCACGTTTTTAGAATATACCGCAGACGCGGTGGTTGTCGGTGCAGGTCACGCAGGATGCGAGGCTGCGCTCGCGTTAGCGCGCACGGGAATCAACACCCTCTTATTGACGCTGAACCTCGAC
Source organism: Clostridiales bacterium (assembly GCA_015069365.1). Classification (GTDB taxonomy): domain Bacteria; phylum Bacillota; class Clostridia; order Christensenellales; family Borkfalkiaceae; genus Scatosoma. The sequence goes on from SVIT01000015.1 coordinate 21,015, forward strand.
AGCATCAGCTTTATGCCCTGCAATCCCTCGATCGGCGGCACGGCGAAAGGACATCTTGTCCGCGAAATTGACGCCCTCGGCGGAGAAATGGGGATTGTAGCAGACGACACCGCCCTGCAGATCCGTATGCTGAACGTCGGCAAGGGCGCTGCTGTACAGAGCCTGCGCGCGCAATCGGATAAAAACGCCTATCACGAGGGCATGAAAAAAGTCCTCGAAAACACCGAGAACCTGCGTATTATTCAGGCAGAAGCGACGGAAATCCTCACCGAAAACGGAAAATGCGTCGGCGTAGTGACGAATTACGGCGGCAGAATTGATTGTAAGGCGGTCATTCTTTGTACGGGGGTTTACCTCAACGGCGAAACGATCACGGGTCACGTTGTGGAGAAATCGGGTCCCAACGGCTTTGCTCCTGCCAACCGTTTGACGGACAGCTTGATAGAGCTTGGCTTCAACGTCCGCAGATTTAAGACGGGTACGCCCGCGCGTTTGGACGGTAGAACGATTGATTATACGAAATGCGAGGTACAAAACGGCGATACGGATATCTATCCTTTCTCCTTTATGCACGACAGCACGCCCGAAAACAAGCGTCCGTGCTACCTCACCTATACCAACTTAACGACCCACGAAATTATTATGAACAACCTCGACCGTTCCCCCCTCTACGACGGAACAATCCAGTCCACTGGACCCAGGTACTGTCCGTCCATAGAAACCAAAGTCGTACGCTTTAAGGACAAAGAACGGCACCAGATATTCATTGAACCAGAGGGCGAGAACACTTTAGAGATGTACATTCAAGGTATGTCCACGTCCATGCCCCATGACGTGCAGAAACAAATGTACGCATCTGTTGTCGGTCTGGAAAACGCCGATATTATGCGCTATGGCTACGCGATCGAATACGATTGTATCGATACGTTGGACGTGTTGCCCACCCTCGAATTTAAAAAAGTGGAAGGCATCTACACCGCAGGGCAAATCAACGGAACTTCTGGATACGAAGAAGCGGCGGCGCAAGGTCTTATGGCAGGCATCAACGCGTCGTTGAAGCTGCGCGGACTCCCCCCTTTCGTACTTCGCCGCGACGAAGCCTATATCGGCGTCTTGATCGACGATTTGGTGACGAAAGGCACGGATGAACCCTACCGCATGATGACTTCGCGCGCGGAACACCGCATTTATCTGCGCCAGGACAACGCCGATTTCCGTCTGACGGAAAAGGGAAAAGAGATCGGTTTGGTCACCGAAACCCGCTACAACCGTTATCTTGCGCGCAAGGAAAAATACGAGACTTTATTAGCTTCGTTGCAGACACGGGTGCCTCAAAAGGATGCCGCGCCATTCTTAAAGATGTACGGTTACGGCGAACCGAGCGGCAGCGTTTCCTACGCGGATATGTTAAAACGCTCGATCCCGCTCAAGGATATCATGGCGGAATATAACGTCTTTGGAGAGTATAAAAAGGACGTTTTGGAAACGGCGGAAATCACCGTCAAATACGAGGGATATCTTAAGCAAGGCTGGGAACTGATAGAAAAGGCAAAACGGCTTGAAGATAAATTATTGCCTGCGGATATTGATTATAACGAGATCAAAGGTCTTCGGTTAGAGGCGCAGGAAAAGCTGGACAGAATCCGTCCTTTCAACCTCGGTCAGGCAGGCAGAATATCAGGGGTCAATCCTGCGGATATTTCCGTATTGATGGTATGGCTCGCAACCCATAATTCTTAAAGGTGGTCAAATGAAAAAGAAAATCGGTATTGCGCTTACCGCGCTGCTCGTTTTTAGCAGCGCGGCGGCATTTTCGGGCTGTGAAAGCGGTTTCGGCGTTAGCGGCGAAGTCAAAAACGTAATTCTCGTAATCGGCGACGGTATGGGGGAAAACCATATCGAAAATACGGTGACGTATTTTAATCTTGCCCGCCCCGCCTTTCTCGCAGACCAAAAGGGATACATAGGCACCTATTCTAAAAGCCTTGTCACCGACAGTGCAGCGGCAGGCACGGCGCTTTCCACAGGTACAAAGGTCAAAAACCGCAGAATCGCCCAACGCAACGATCAAGTGAATCTTACCAGCATTTCCGAACTTGCTCTTCAGGCAGGAAAAAAGGTCGGCGTGCTGACCACGGATACCTTAGACGGCGCAACACCCGCGGCATTTTCCGCGCATGCGAACGATAGAGCCGACAGCGCAGAGATCGCAACGTCTCAAGCGAAGAGCGGTATTCACCTTTTAATGGGACAAACGGGTGCAACGCATACGGAACATACGGAAACCTTTTTGGAAAACGGATATAGTTTCGCGTATTCCGCAGAAGAACTTACAACGTATTCGGATAGTGAAAAGTTAATCGCTACAATCCCCGACGTCCGTTCTCAATATATCGAGGGCGCGGAAAGCGCGTTCCAGCTCAAGGATATGGCGGCGTTTGCCCTTGAATTTTTAGACAATGAAAATGGTTATTTCCTTATGATTGAGGGCGCGTATATCGACAAGTACAGCCACAGCAACGACGTTGTCAGCGCGGTATGCGAAACCCGCTCTTTGTTCGATACGGTAGATTTTTTATATGAAACGGTTGGAGAGGATACCGCGATCCTTGTGACGGCAGACCATGAAACAGGGAGATTAAAGAAAGCGGCTTCCGCCGACGAAATCAGCAACGATCTGTACGTCACGGATAAACATTCTTTAATCAACGTTCCCCTCTTTGTTAAAAACTTTTCCTTCACGTACAGAGGTACACCGCAAAACACCGCCGTTTTCGAAGTCTGCAAATTCCTTTTGAAAGTATAAAATTAATGATTAAATGCATACCTGCCCCGCAGCTTTCGCCGCGGGGCAGGTATTTTTCATGATATTTTCGTTCTTTATTCCTGATTTTCATTAAGACCTATCAACTCTTCTAAAGTAACACCATAACACCTTGCCAGTTTTACACAAAAATCTATATTCGGTAAAACTTCATTTCGTTCCCATCGAGAAATATTTTGGTTGGATATTCCCGTTTCTTTCTCAACATAAAATTACATGGAGTACACGATATCGTGTAGAATAAATTTTTAGTCATAAAAATAATTCTCCACAATTTTGTGGAAATGCCCAAAACGTTAAATTTTTATGATATACTAGTAATGAATTACATCAAAGGAAAAAAATATATGAAAAACTTTATTGCTGAATTATATATGGGGCATTACCATACGTCATCTTCTCCACAAGACGAATATACGGAAGAACGAGGAAAAATATCCGACATTTGCGACAACCTTTATAAACAACTCACTGAAAACTTTACGGAAGAAGAAAAGAAACTGCTTAACGAATTACAGCTAAACGAGGCTGACCTTTGGAGCGACGAAATCGACCAAGCGTTTGCCCGCGGCGTCAAAATCGGTATGCTGTTGCAAACCTCTCTTGATAAGATAAAACTTTAACGTTGATCCCTTGGCTCCCTTATGCAAAGGGGGCTGTCAGCTTGCGAGCTAAAGGGTTACCCCGATTGTCGCCAAACATACATAAATGCATACCTGCCCCGCGGCTTTCGCCGCGGGGCAGGTATTTTTCTTCCCTTATTCTTCTATATTTTTCCGTTCTGCAACGATATATTTCGGACGGTTTTGCACCTCTTTATAGATCATTGCGGTATGAATATTCGCCGCGCCTTGGCAAAGCAATACCACTGACGCAATCAATCCCACCGTAGGGAACAGCCACGCCGTCAATCCGCCGAACCAAACGCCAACACAGCTTAATACAATAAACGTGATAAAGCAAGCAACACTCATAAAGCACAGCCCCAGTCCAAGCTTGATCGGCAAGGTCAAGGTATAATCGGTATTCGGGAACACGCCCGATTTTGCCAAATTAATCATCTTCTTCAACGTGTAATGGGTTTCCCCTGCAACACGTTCGGGACGGTCAAATTCGACAAAAGTCTGCTTAAACCCAACCCACGTCGTCTGCGCGCGGAGCAAACGGTCATGTTCGCCCAAAGACAAAATAGCGTCCACCACTTTCCGATCGTACAGCTTAAAATCTCCCACGTCCTTAGGCATGTCCAGCCCAGTGATTTTTCTCAAAACGCGGTAATACAGAAACGCCGTCGCCTTTTTGAAAACGGTTTCCCCTTTTCTCTTTTTACGCTTACCGTGAACGACGTCATACCCCTCTTTCCATTTTTCAATCATTTCCAAGGCAACCTCGGGCGGATCTTGAAGATCGGCGTCCATCGCAATGACCGCCTCCCCCCTCGCCGTTTGCAAACCGCAAAGGAGCGCCGCTTGCTGACCGAAATTGCGGGAAAAATGGCATGCTTTCACACGCTTGTCTTCCTCTGCAAGCCCGTCCAAAATCTCTTTCGTCGCATCCCTGCTGCCGTCGTTTATGAAAATTATTTCGTATTCTTCCTGCAATCCTTCCATCATCGGCGTTACCGCGTCATAGAAAAGACGAAGACTTTTTTCCTCGTTATATGCAGGTACGATAATCGAATATTTTACCATACGTTTTTACCTCTTTAGATTATTATACAATATATTCGGCGCTTTGTCAAGAGAAAGTGAAAAAACACCGTGACTCTCACGGTGTTCTTATTATTCAAGACTATCCAACAATCCCTTTACGCCGCGCAGAATATCTGCATACGCCACAGTGAAATCTCCCGTATACCAAGGGTCTGCAACGTCGCCGATCTCCCCTGCATAGGAAAGGAGCTTTTTGCACTTTTCCTCATTCTTTCCGCCGAGAATACGTTTTGCCCTGCGCACGTTAGAATCATCCATACACAAAAACAAATCGTATTTTTCTCCGTCCGTCTCTTTCAGGACTTGCGCGCGCTTCCCCTCGCAGGTTATGCCGTGTTTCTTCAGCTCTGCCTGCGCAGGCTTATACACGGGCGCACCGACTCCGTTATAGACGTTTTCGGAAGATACCGCGCTGGACGCAATTTCAAATTCCGCTTCTCGCCCTGCCTTTTTCACCAAATCCTTGCAGATAAATTCTGCCATAGGTGAACGGCAGATATTGCCAAGACATACAAACATAATCTTATATTTCGCCATTATTATCCTCTTTCTTTTCTTCTGTTTTTTCTTTTGACGAAGGGCAACCGCCCGCATGCGGACAAGACGTACAGCCGCAACCGCAACCACTGATTCCTTTTTTCTTCCTAATCACCAAAAAGGCTACAATCCCTACGATCGCCGCCGCAAGGACCGCAATTATGATAATATCAATCGGCTTTATCGCCAATAAAAGTCGAAGCATTTTTTTCTCTCCTTTCTTTTAGTCGCATACCTGCCCCCCTCTAATGGCACTTAAGAAGGGAGCAGGTACTACAAAAAGGTGTTTTTATTGTAAGCTGTTTAGCGTTTCAAATTGATTTGTTTTGCCGCTTTTTTATCCGCATATTTGTTGTAGAAAACAATCCCTACAATCACCGCAGCCACTACCGCCGCCCAAATGAACGAAGTCCACCACCAACTGCCAATCGTGTAGATTGCCGCGGAGGCAATGTAGGAAACTGCCAACCAGAAGAGCAACGTCCACTTAAACGTGCCCTCGCGCAGCTCTGCTTTCGCTGCAGCAACCGCTGCAAAGCAAGGAATGGTCGTCATGTTGAAGATGATAAACGCGATCAAAGCAGGGGTTTGCGCACCCGTTGCCTGGATCATTGCCCAAACTTCGTCGACCCCCGTTTCCGATGCGACTACCGCACCCGTAACGCACGCCGCCAACGCGCCAAACGTTGCAATAACGTTCTCTTTCGCGATCAAACCAGTCACCGCCGCAACCGCGAATACCCAACCCCATTTACCGAGCTGAGAACCAAACCCAAGCGGTGTGAAAATCGGCTGAATGAACATACCGAGCGAACCGAGGATACTCTCGTTCATGCGAACGTTGATCATTTCCCCGTCGATTTCTTCCATCAAGAACTCCCAGCTCCAAGAGAAGTTGGAGAGCAACCACAAAACGATCGTGGAAAGCAATACAATGGTGAACGCCTTTTGAATGAAGTGTTTTGCTTTATCCCAAAGGTGCAGCATCAAGTTCTTAAATCTGGGCATGTGGTATACGGGAAGTTCCATGATAAACGGAGTCGTATCCCCTCTCATGGTCGTCGAACGCATCAAAATCAACGCCAAAAATGCGATGATGATACCGATCACGTACATGCCGTAGGTGATAAATTCTACACCGTCCAAACCGAGCAAAATCCCGATACCGCCTGCAACCGCTGTCAGTATAGGCAATTTTGCGCCGCAGGAGAAGAAAGGAATAACACGGATTGTTGCCGTTCTTTCCTTTTCGTCTGCCAAAGTTCTCGTGTTCGCCATTGCAGGGATCGAACAGCCAAAACCCATGATCATGGGCATAAATGCTCTGCCCGATACGCCGAAACGGCGGAAAATTCTATCCAAGATGAACGCTACGCGCGCCATGTACCCCGTATCCTCCAAAATGGAGAAACAAAGGAACAATACAATGATCTGAGGTAGGAAACTCATAACGGCAAACACACCGCCGAGAATACCGTCGCAGATGAAACCAACCAACCAAGAACTTGCGCCAGAGCTCAACATCACCGCGCTTACTCCATCGCCTATCGTCGACATCACAACGTCAAGGAAATAGAACAAAATCGCGCCAGGGGAGTTCAACCCCTCTGCAAAGAAGATCGAAAGCCAAGGGTTTTCCAACTCTGCAATCCTTTCGCACCAAGCCCCGAACGGAGGAATGATATTTGCAAGATACAAGAAATTTTCAGAAAACGTCACGTGGAATACCGCGAACATAATCACAAGGAAAAGAGGGATACTCGCCCATTTATGGGTCAGGATTTTATCCGCTTTATCCGATCTCGTCATTTCATCCCCATCGGGTCTTTTCGCTTTCGTAACCGCTACGGAATAATTCTTGACGATATGTTTGTATCGCGCGTCCGCAATGACCGCTTCCGTGTCGCAATCGTATCCATTGTCCGTCACGCAGTTGATCTTGACGAATTCTTCAACAGCCGACGCTTCCGCAGGGTGTGCCGTTACTTCCAGTTCGTCTTTCTCCACCAACTTGATCGCGTGGAATAAAGGAGAATTGACACCTTTGAGCTTCAACGCGTTTTCCGCGTTCACGATCGCTTTGCCGACAACACATTCCGACAAAACCGTATATCCCGTACGCTTGGTCTGTGCCGCTTTTAAGGTCTTTTCCATCAGATCAACCATACCCTTTTCACGGAGCGCGGAAATTTTCGCAACAGGGAAACCAAGACGGCGTTCTAACATTTTTTCGTCGATACTGTCGCCGTTCTTTTCCAAAACGTCCGTCATATTGAGCGCAATCACCAACGGAACGTCCAACTCCATCAGCTGGGTTGTTAAATACAAATTTCTCTCCAGGTTGGTGACGTCTACGATATTGATCACACAATCGGGCTTTTCTTCTAATATGTAATTTCTCGCGATTACCTCTTCAGGGGTGTAAGGCGATAACGAGTAAATCCCAGGCAAGTCGATGATCTCCGCTTCAATGCCGTTCTTTTTATACACACCCTCTTTTTTGTCTACCGTAACCCCAGGCCAGTTCCCCACGTGCGCCGTACTGCCCGTCAGGGCGTTGAACAGCGTCGTTTTACCGGAGTTGGGATTCCCCGCAAGCGCAATTCTTAACATGCTTATGTCTCTCCTTTTATAAATACTGATTATTCTTGTTCAATCTCCACACAAGCCGCTTCCGCTTTACGCAAAGTTAACTCGTACCCGCGAATCGTGATTTCGATCGGGTCGCCAAGAGGCGCTTTTTTCTTCAATAATACCGTCGCGCCAGGCGTTACGCCCATATCGAACAGTCTTCTTCTAATCGCACCTTCGCCATTCACCTTTACTATCGTACCTCTTTCGCCTTTCACAAAATCCGATAATAATTTTACCATAGTTCTCTCCTTTTTAAAATCTTAACCGCGGTTAAGTTTTTCTCGCAAAGAAAAAGCGGATTTACCAACCGTTTACCGAGGGTATTATACCACCATTCTATGCGATTGTCAACAAAAAATAAACCGTGGTTAAGAAAATTTTTACAATTTTTTTGATTTTTTCGTGTTTTTCGACGGCACAAACGCGCGCACGCGCGACCGCGATTTTATTTACAGACCGATCTTTTCATCATGGAAAAAGTTTCCTCAGAAACGAGGTGTTCCATGTTGCAAGCGTCCTCTTCCGCGGTGTTTGCCGACACGCCGCAAGCAATCAAATAATCGCGAATGATACAGTGCTTTTCGTAGACTTGTTCGGCGTATACTTTGCCCGATTCGGTAAGATAAAGATGTTTTCCGTCCTCGTAAACATAATCTTGTTCCACAAGGAGTTTTACGGCTTTATTGACCGCCGCCTGGGACACTTTCATACGTTTTGCAACGTCTACGCGGTGCACCACGTCCTGGTTTTTTCCAAGATTTAGGATGGTCTCCAAATAATCTTCTGCCGACTGGCTACGCTTGATTTGTTCTGTCATAATTTTCCCCTTTCAACATTCAACGCATACATGGGTGGCGGAAATGATAAGTAATAGGTAATAAGTAATAGTGAATAGGTGCGGTAAGATTTTGATAACGGTCGCAGCCCCTCGTTCGTTAGAGAAGCAAGCAGGCATACCGCTGTGCTGTCGCGGGAATAATCGCTTGGTTTTAGAAACGAGCAGGTCAAGGCGCCGCGAGGGAGTATCATGGTCGCGACTTCTCGTTCGTTGGAGAGGCAAGCAGGTCGCGAAGCGCGTGGCTTTTCCGACGGGAGTTTACAAGACGTAAATGAGCGAGGAAAAACGCAAGCGCGACAAAGAGATGCGCCGCCTATACAATGAACATAGCCGATAGTACGTGACCGAACGGCAACACCGAGATACAACGCGTTATAGTCGCTTGGTTTTAGAAACGAGCAGGTCAAGGCGCCGCGAGGGCGCATACCGATAGTATGTAACCGAGCGGCAACGCCGAGATGCGAAGCTTATAAAATCAAGCAAGCATCGCCGAAGCTGAAGAAGCGGTACTCATTCCTCACCGCATATTCATACACGGACAAGATCTCCTCACGCCCAGTTAAACATGCAACCAACATGATAAGGGTGCTTTCGGGAAGATGGAAATTGGTAATCAACGCGTCTACACATTTCATTTTATAGGGCGGATAAAGGAAAATTTCCGTATTTCCATTGCATGCGCGGACAAACCCTTTATCATCCGCAACGCTTTCCAGCGTCCGCACCGAAGTCGTACCGACAGCAATTACACGTCTGCCCTCTCGCTTCGCGCGGTTGATCGTCTCCGCCGCCTCTTCCCCGATCGAATAATACTCCGAGTGCATTTTATGATCGGTGATAATTTCCTCACTGACAGGACGGAACGTCCCTAATCCCACGTGTAACAGCACTTCTGCCATTTCCACGCCTTTTTCTTTTAACTTCGCAAGCAACTCATCGGTGAAATGCAATCCCGCCGTCGGCGCCGCTGCCGAGCCGTCTACTTTGCTGTACACGGTATTATAGCGGGCTTGATTTTCCAGCTTTTCACGGATATAGGGCGGTAACGGCATTGTACCAACCTTCGAGAGCACGTCCTCAAACGCCCCTTCGTAGGAAAACTCAATGACTCTTTCCCCAGTTTCAGTGACGTCCTTTACCTCGAAAGAAAGCTCGTCACTCACGGTCATTTTGACCCCGATTTTCCCCTTTTTCCCTGGACGCATCAACACTTCCC
>SVIT01000016.1 GCA_015069365.1 Clostridiales bacterium
CCAGGTCGGGGGGGGGGTCGCCCCTTGGTTAAGGGTCAAGGGACGCGGTCCCTTGTCGGGGAGGCTGAGGGGCGGAGAGCCCCTCGCAATGCAAGCCCACTAAAAGCAAGCAAAGCTTGCGCATTACCGCCTTTCGGCGATTGTACCGCTTCGCGGTAGGTGGCGCAACCGTTCGGTTGCTTTTTGGGGTACCGTTTTGCGCTCTCGCACAACCGCTGACGCGGAGTCGTAAAGGCTCTGCCTTTACAATCCGCAAGGGACTATGCCCCTTGACCCCAGGTCGGGGGGCGCCCCTTGGTTAAGGGTCAAGGGACGCGGTCCCTTGTCGGGGAGGCTGAGGGGCGGAGAGCCCCTCGCAATGCAAGCCCACTAAAAGCAAGCAAAGCTTGCGCATTACCGCCTTTGGCGGTTCTACACCGCACAGCGGTGTACAACGCAACCGTTCGGTTGCTTTTTTGGAGTACCGTTTTGCGCTCTCGCACAACCGCTGACGCGGAGTCGTAAAGGCTCTGCCTTTACAATCCGCAAGGGACTATGCCCCTTGACCCCAGGTCGGGGGGGGGGGTCGCTCTTGACCCCCTGCATGCAAAAAAGCTCGGTCTGTACCGAGCTTTTTCTTTGATTCGTTATTTAAATTTTTCTTACGAAGCGAGAAAGTAAAACTTTGTCCTGTAATAACACTCCGCCGCCAAGAACAGTCGCAAATTGCGGTTCTTCACAAACGTGGAAACGCATACCCAGCTTCGAGGCTATATATTGCGGCGCATGGGAGATCTTCATGATTCCGCCCGATAAATATACGCCGTTGCGGTTCACCGCTGCCGCTACTTCCGCAGGTAATCCCCACAGAACACCCATCGTGTATTCCACAATTTTGTTGATATACACACGGATACAATCGGTCAGCTCCGCCGCCTGCACAGACGAGGAACACGGCTGTCCGTTTTCCGTTGAACTACCCTCGGCTACCATCGTGCCAAGCGCGCTCACTGACAGAGAACCGATCTCGTTTTTGATCCGTTCCGCCGTTAAAGCCCCTACCAAAACGTGGTTATTATTTGCAATTTTCGATACGATATTCGCGTCCATATTATTTCCGCCGACGTTCATTGACATGCCCGAAATGATCCCGTTCGCAGAAATCACCGCCGCGTTCGATACGCCGCCGCCGATATCCAGACAGCAGATAGGATCGGTATCGCTAAGCACCGCACCCCCGCCAAGCGCGGCAAGATAGGGCTGTTCTACAAAATATACCTTCTTAAGCCCGACTTCTTCCGCCAAAGCAGCGTATTCTTCTAGCTGTTTTTCGTCCAAGCCGCAAGGAATACTGAACAGCGCCTGCACACGATGCACCGTCGTTTTTTTGATCCCTATACGGGAGAAAAATTCTTTCAGCATCGCCGTCGCCAAACGCATATCCACAATGATACCCTCGTACATGGGGTACACTATTTTGGTATATTCCGCTGTTTTTCCGATCAGATTTTTCGCCTCTTTCCCGATCGCCTTGATCTCTTCGTCCTCGCCTACAATCGCAACGCAGGACGGTTCTGCCAGTACGATACCGCTGTTGGTATCCGCTCGGTAAATTTTCGTCATTGACGAGCCTAAATCAATCGAAAGTTTTATCATTCGCCCCTCTCCTTTTCCCGTATCTTCTCCATCATCGCCCTGCAAAGTTCCAAAGGGAACCCAACGACGTTGGTATAACTGCCTATAATTTCCTTGACCAGACCGCCGTCCTGTATGCCGTACGCACCCGCTTTGTCCATCGGAGAACCCGTCGCAATATACGCAAGAATCTGTTCCGTTGTCAACCTTTCAAACTGTACTTTTGTGCACTCGGCTTCTGTCAATTCTCCTCGCTCGCCATTCGTTTGGGGATAGAGTATACTCACCCCCGTATACACCTCGTGTGTGCGCCCCGACAGTGCCGACAGCATTTCAAAAGCCTCGTCTTCGTCCTTGGGTTTGCCGAGTATTTTTCCGTCTAACGCCACTACCGTGTCCGAGCCGACCACCGCTTTTCCTCGCGCTTCAGCTTTCAAGGCAACCTCTCCCGCTTTGCGTTTTGCTAATATCATGACCAGTTCTTTCGGAGTTGGCATGCCCTCAACCGTTTCATCGCCCTGCGCAACGAGGACGTCAAATTTTTCTACAAGCTCCCCCATTAACTCCCGTCTTCTGGGCGAAGCACTTGCTAAAATCCATTCCATATTTATATATAAAACCTATACAAAAACCGCCCTTTTTACAAAGAGCGGTTTGCCTTTTTAAAGGATTTCCAAATTCTTTCTGAACGCTTTCTTGAATTCGGGGTTCGCTCTCTCCGCGTCTCTGATTTCCAACGCAGCGTCTCCTGTAACGATCGTTTTCATGATCACCGAATCACCCAACACGTCGCAATTCAAGCCCGTTACCATACCGCAATGGCTTCTGTCCAGACTCTCCGCAATACGAAGAAGTACGCCAAGTTTCTTTACCGCATCCAGATCTTCTTCCGTAACGATTTCCTTATATTTCTGCCATTCGCCTACGGGTACGTCTTCACGGTTATGACAGCCCGCTACAAACGCCGCCAAGATAATTTCACGGTGGGTTGCACCGTAAATAGACGAATTGAGAATCGCATACCAGCTGTGCTTTGCGTGACCGTAATATTTCATGCGCTCGCCGCAGTCGTGCAGGCTCGCCGCGATCTTCAATACTTTCAGATATTGACGGGAGAACTTATGCAACACGCGAAGCTGTTTGAAAAGCTGTACGGAGAGCTGCATAACGTGTTCGATATGTTTCGTATCGCAACCATAGAACTTCACCAAACGATCGAGCGAATAGGACAACACGTCGGAGATAGGTTTTTCCGTCGTGATGGGCAACGCTTGGTTGACCATGATACCCTCTCTTAAGCCACATGCGCCGATTGTGAAATTCTCAATATTCATGTACCCGACAAACGCCTTTACGATTGCCATCGCCGCAGGCATAATGTCCGCGCGCGCAGGCGACAAACCTTTGATCTTCTTACGCTTGTCCACATCCAACGCCTTTAACATATCGTAAATGGCAACGAAATCCTCAGTAGCCAACTTGTAGTTATGCGCCAAATCCAAAGGATATTTTCTGACCATTTTGCTGATCTTGAACAAGTTACGGAAAGAACCGCCCACGCCGATCATCTGCGTTTCAGGATCAATCTCCGACAGCCAAGGAATTTTCTTGAGCTGTTCGGTGAAGAATTCTTCTACGTGCTTTGCCGATTCCTGAGGGGTCGCATCCCCAGCAAAAAGGTCCGTCAGCGTAACTGCACCGAAAGGCAAGGACGCCGTACCTAATACGTTTCTTCTATTATAATATATAATCTTCGTGCTGCCCCCGCCAATCTCAAGAATCAACCCCTTGGGGATATCCATCGAATTGATTACGCCGCGGTATACCAACACCGCCTCTTCCTCTTCGGAAAGAACACGAATGGTAATGTTACAGCTTACCTGAATTTCATCAAGGAACGAGCGTTGATTCTTCGCTCTTCTAACCGCCGCCGTACCTACGGCGATAATGCGGTCTACCCCCCTCGCATCGCAAAGACGTTTGAACATCTTCAACGTCTTGATCGTTTCAGAGATTCTTTGGGGCTTCAAAAAACCGTCTCTGTCCATATCCTGGCCAAGACGTACGCTTTCTTTCAATTCGTCTACGACTGCATAATGCCCGTCCGTGAACATGTCCACAATGACAAGTCGCGCCGTGTTCGATCCTAAGTCAATAATACCAATTTTTTCCACTTTTTCTACCTCTTCTCCTAATTGCGCAAAGACCTTCCTTGCGCTGTTTTTGTATATTTTCTCTTTTAGTTTTTATCTTATTCTATAAATTTCAAAGGAAAAATCGCGGGTTTTTGAAATTTTACCCTATTCCCCATTTTAATTTTTCCCATAGTTTACCACATAAAACCTAATTTGTAAAGACCCTTTTTAATTTTTTTCGGAGATTTTTGGATTTTTTCTTATTTTGGACAAAATACGACTTTTTTTTCGTGCATTTTGCCAAAAAATAAAAATCCTCCCATAGGGAGGACTTCCTTTTTCCGTGATTATTTCTCGATTAAAAATTCTATCAGCTCTTTATACCCGTCGAAAACGTACGTGACCCCGTGCGAACGGTATTCTTCCTCGTTTGCGGCATACCCGACTTTCAGTAACGCGCAATCCACACCGCAGATCGCCGCCCCCTCCGCGTCATATTTCGTATCCCCGATCATAAGACATTCGTCTGCCGCCGCATTCAGGCGTTTCATCGTCTCTTCTATGACCGAAGCTTTGGTCGGCAGACTCCCGTCGATACCGCTGCCTACCTCTGCGGAAAAATATGGTGAAAACCCATGTCTTTCCGCAATCTTTTCTGCGTAAATCAACGGTTTTGAAGTGGACATAGCAAGGACGTAGCCTTCCTCTTTCAACCTCTTCAATCCCTCTAAAACGCCCTCGATAGGTTCGTTTTCCCATACCCCTTGTACGGCATAAATTTCTCTATATTTCGCGGTGGCACCCCTTGCAGTTTCCTCGTCCATACCGAAAAAAGTCTGGAACGAATACATCAGCGACGGACCCACGCAACGGCGCAAATACACGTCGTCGGGCGCCTCTTTCCCCATCGCTTTCAAGGCATAACGAAACCCATTGAAAATCCCCATGTGAGAATAAATCAACGTTCCGTCCAAATCAAATAAAATGTATCTGTAATTCTTCATAACCCTCTTCCTTTCGTGCGATATTGTAACACACAAAAGGAGGCTTGTCAATCCTTTTGCCGTTGATAAAATCCAAAAAGAGCCAAACCGATCAGAAACACCCCGAATGCCTTTCTCAGTATTTCCGACGGTAAAACGGCGGCGACGTACGCCCCGATCGCCGACAGCAACAGCGCAGGCAAAATAATCCAAAGCATACCCCGCGTTTCCACCAGATGATTATCCGCATGCGTCTTCAATGCCCCGACGCTCATGGGAAGAAAGGCAAACAGATTGGCACACTGCGCGATCTTTTGTTCCACGCCTCCGACAAGCACCAACAACGGTATCGTGACCGTACCGCCGCCCATGCCCATTCCTGCGGGAATCCCACCTAAAAAACCCAAAATTAGATATAAATAAAACGACATATTCCCCCTTTCAACGCGTACCTGCCCCCCACCTTTTAGGAAAAGAACAAAAATAGCCCCGCGGCAAGCTGCAACAGTCCAAATATCGTATTCACCGTTTTAACTGGCAAATTCCCCAACAGCTTCGCACCCAAAAAACCGCCTGCAGTCACTCCAAGCGCCGTCGGTACCAACACGGACGGATCGTAAAATCCCCGCCAGACGTAAAAGACAAAGGATAATAAAGAAATGGGCAGAATTAATAAAATCGCCGTGGCGTGCGCCCGTTTTTCCTCTAAACCCGTCCTTACCAGCAAGGGTACGGCAATCATTCCTCCACCGCCGCCGAATAGGCTGTTCGCCGCGCCAACCGCCACTCCGCATGAGGATAACTGTATTTTTTTTACAACTTCCCGTTCCATCGCTCCCCCTCGTTTTTCCAAAAAACGGATTTTTTTCCGTTTCTTCTCTTTCTATACTATATATAATGAGTAATTTTTTCGAATTTATCAAACTTTTTCTCCGTTTTGCCACCATAAACGCTTGCCAACAAACGGATTTTGTATTAAAATAGTATAGTGCAGTATTGCGAAGGTTGGAATTCTTACCTTTTAGGTAAAACGGTCGAAACAAGCTCACGCAACATAAGTAAAACAAATAAACCAAAGGTGGTTATATGAAACAAACTAACAAAAACCGCAAGAGTAAATTTCTTGCCCTTTGCTTATCGGTCATGATGTTGTCCTCGGCAGGCGCATTGTTTGCGTCCTGTAAAGACGGCGAAGATTCTTCTGTAGGAGATTCCTCCTCGTCCTCTTCTTCCGAGGTAAAAGATACCGGTTTGATCAAGAACAGCGGATTTGAAACGTATGACAACAAGAAAGGTCTTAACCCTATCGGCACGTCCGTTACCGGTTGGTCCCGTTCTACCAACTCCGCATCCTCTGGCTCTGCCCTTTCCTCGAAATCGGCAAGCGGTATCCTCGACGTCTCCGCTGACGCTTGGGACAACCTCACTGGTTCATATTACGAATCCAAAGAGGCTCGCGAAACGGCGTTCAAGACGATTACCGAAGAGGACGCCATCGCAAAATGGGATGAGTTCTCCGTTGGCGACAAGCTCGCTTACTACGACGTTTGGAAAGCGGCGAACAAGGACGCTAAGATCGCGGAAAAGTTCGAAAAATACGAAAGCTTTAACATCGACAGTGAAGATATCCCTGACGTTGCGAACCCTGGCACTCGTACGGGCGCAAAAGAAGAAGATACCAACATCTTGATGATCCACAACAACTATTACACGTCCAGCAAGAAGACACAAGGTACGGCGCAGAAATTCACCTCGTCCTCTACCGTTACGGTTCCTGCAGGTTCTTCCGCGCAGTTCTCCGTATGGGTTAAGACGGCTGATCTTAAGACGACCTCTTCCTCTGGCGAATCGCAGGACGCTGTCAATAAGGGTGCTTACATCAGCGTAACCCACTCCATCGGTGGCAAATCCCTTCAGGCACTTGAGATCAAAAACATCAACACGGACGAATGGACGCAGTACACCTTCTATCTGAAAGGTTCTTCGTACACCAAGACGACCTTCTCCCTTGTGTTCGGTCTCGGTAAAGGCGGCGGTACGGACGTTTATGAATATGTAAATGGTTATGCGTTCTTCGACGACGTAGAATGCGAACTTATTACCAACGACGAATACACAGCGGCTGTTGACGGCAAAGTCAACAACGAAATCACCGATATCAACGCGGACGCTGTGGATAAGACGTTCAATGCATACGAAACGGACGACAAAGCGTTTGCGATGGACTATTATAACGAATGGAGCGACGATGGCATTCTCAACGAAGCTGTCACCGTAAAAGAAACGACGGACGACAACGGTTATACGACCAACGCGGCAAACAACCCCGCACCTTGGCTCGGCGGCGGTTTCTCCACCAGCATCGAAGACAAAGCGGAAGACGTTACGGGCGTGTTCACGAAAGCTGAGCTCGCTGCAAAGACGGAAAACAAATACCTTTCCACCGTTTGCACGAAGTTCCTCGGCGACGATAACGGCGACGGTACGGCATTTGTCGGCGATAACGACAAGATGTTGATGCTGTTCAGTACGAACGGCGTAGCGTACACCGCTGAAAGCACGAAGACGTTCACCCTCAGCAAGGATTACATGGGTATTTCTTTCTACGTTAAGACCTCTGATCTTAGCGGTGCAACGGGCGCAGGGATCACCTTGGTTGACGGTTTGGCAGAAACCTCTTTCTCCGCAATCGACACCTCTTCGATGGACGGCGTCACCGTAGGAGAAACGGAAAACGTATACGACGGTTGGCAACAGTATTTCTTCTTCGTGGAAAAGAATGAGGACGTTTCCTCGGTTGATTTCACGTTGAAATTTACCTACGGCCCTACCGACATCTCCTCCGCTACCGCAAAGACGAGCTATGCTGAAGGTTTCGCGGCATTCGCGAAATTCCAGGTAAGCGAACTTGACCAGGCTCAGTTCGACGCAGTAACCACGGGCAACACCGTTAAGACGGTTACCGTTGCAGGTCTTGTAGAAGACGAGGCTACGGGCGACAGCGGTTTCGACTCGGCGGCAGGCGTTCCTACCGACGCTTTGGAAAGCGGTTTGGCTAACCTCCAGAACTATAAAGGCGTATACAGCGACAGCTACCGCGTAGGCACGAACTACAACGCAAACGACGACGAAGCTACTCAAATCGCAAAACGCCAGATCAATCAATATGCTAACGCAGGTCTTTTGAATAAAGACGAATTTGTAAACTATTACGACAACACTTCTACGGCGGCTTGGATGGCAGGCATCACCGCTAACGCAAACGGCAAGACGAACGCGGCAGAGGTTTGGAACGAAGTCTTCGGCGACGCAACCCAACCCCTCTTCATCTGGAACGACGGCACGATTACCGACAAATCCTACGGCTTTATCGGCGCATCGAAGGCTCTTTCCGAAGAATACACGGCTGTTTCCGTACGCGTTAAGACGAGCGCGAACGCAGTTGCTTCCGTATACCTTGTAAACATGGATGACGAAGCTCGTCAGAGTGTTCTTTCCATCGACAGAAAGCTGACCTACTGGTATGATGACAACGGTAACGTTTGCTCGGGCGATCCCGCTAAAAAGAGCACGCAAGTTGTTCTCAAACTCAACAAGAACGGTCTTTACGAAGTCAATAAGAACTGGAGCGAATACGATGCAGCAAAGCACAGCGGCAAGGTATATGCAAATCTGCAGGCATACGAAAAGGTAGGCGACAACCTTGTTTCTGCTGAAGGCGGCGCAATGCACGACTATTACGATTACACCTGGAACCGTGAAGTATTCTACGGCAAAGACGGGAAATATTTCGCAGACGCAGCGAAGACGATTGAAGTAAACGATTTCGCAACACTTGGTATCACTCCTCGTTACGAAGCGGCTGATAGCAAGCAGATGATGATTGAAAACATCACCACGAACGGCGAATGGGCAACCGTAACTTTCTATCTCCGCAAAGGCGACGACGCGAAGAATTATCGTCTGGAAGTTTGGAGCGGTACGAGAGTTGTTCTTGATGCAAACGGCAACAAGACGACGCCTGTTGTAAACCCTGCGAACAGCTACGTTATCTTCGACACCAACAATCCTGGTGCAGCGTCCAGCAACTACAGCACCCTTTTGGAACAGTATGAAGACAAAGCTACCGATAAATTCGAAGGCGTGTTCTCCTACTATGATAGCGACAAGTTCGTAAGATACGACGCGGACATGGACGAAGACAAGAGCGGTAACGCTTACGAATACACGGCATCTATGTACGAACCTGCAACCGCTTACCTCTTCTATAACGATACGGCGGCGAACACGTACACGGTATTTGCGGACTACACCTTATCTGAAAAGACGATCGTAGCTACGGAAAAACCTGAAAACAACAATAGTAGCTCTAGCAGTGAAGAAGACAATGAAGACAGCTCTGCAAATGTATGGTTGTTGGCAAGCTCGATTTCTATCGCAGCGGTACTTGTTCTTGCAGTAGCAAGCATCGGCGTTCGCAAAGTTATTGAGAACGCAAACAAGAAGAAAGGCACAAGAGCACGTGTTGCGGCTACGAAGAAACCGACGCAGAAAAAAAATAACAAATAATCTGTTAAAACAGTAAAAGAAAGCACCCACCGTTTGGTGGGTGTTTTTTTGGTTAGAGGTCAAGGAACTTAGTTCCTTGCGGAGTGCAGAGGCAGAGCCTTTGCGCCCCGACGGCAGTCGTCACCGCAGGTGGAATATAGCCCCACAAAAAGCAAAACGCAGTTTTGCGTCACCAACCGCAGAGCGGTTCACACCGCCGAATAGCGGTAGCTCTCCCCTACTTGGGGTCAAGGGACGTGGTCCCTTATCGGGGAGGTTGAGGGGCGGAGAGCCCCTCGCAAAGAGGGTACTCTCTTAAGCAACTGAAAGTTGCGTTATAATTATAACACCGCAAAGCGGTGCAAAACCGCCAAAGGCGGTAATTACGCAAGCTATCGCTTGCTTGTTAGGGTACCAGTATTGCGCTTCCGCGCAACCGCTGACGCGGGGTCGTAAAGGCTCTGCCTTTACAATCCGCAAGAGGCTATGCCCCTTGACCCCATGACATGGGCGTTTCGCCTTTCGACGATTGACCGCTTTCGCGGTAATTGCGCAAGCTATCGCTTGCTTGTTAGGGTACCAGTATTGCGCTTCCGCGCAACCGCTGACGCGGGGTCGTAAAGGCTCTGCCTTTACAATCCGCAAGGGACTATGCCCCTTGACCCCTTATCGGCGCAAGCCCTTGGGATAGTGGTTCTTAATCGTGCCATTCACAGCTTTCCCGATGCCTAAAGGATAGCCATGTACGCAAATAATGCACCAGCCGTTGGGGATTTCACTCTCCAAAGTCTCTCCGCGTAGATATTTCTCTATGCCTATATCCTCTGGTTCTAAATTGAGTATGTTCTTGCAATCTTCACTCCTTGCACTCAGCGCCAACGCATGGTCGGGCTCGAATCTGCCGTGCTTAACTTCGCCTAAACGTATCCCCACGCGTAAGACTTGGATACCTCTCCAATCAAAAACACCCTCAGGCAGTTCGTATAAAACTCCGTTCTGCTCATAAAGCCGTTTGGCTTGCTGGGTCTTGAAAAAAGATTTCTCAAACTCTCTATACGCCTTTTCGCTCTCTTTTGTACACCAAGGACGACATTCCTTTAACCGAGTATCCCACTCGCCAACACGTTCCGTCTTTTCAAAAAGCGCGGCAAAATGCCCCTCGCCCTCCACCTTGTGCGGATATAATTTTTCCTGCTTGATAAGGCGCATTTCGGGATGATTTTCTAAATAATCGCGTACCTGCCCCTCGTCTTCACTCTCTGCAAACGTACAAGTCGAGTATACCAATCGACCGCCAGACTTCAGCATTTTCGTGCCCTCGTCTAAAATCTTTTTTTGACGTTCGGCGCAAAGGGCTACGTTTTCCTCGCTCCATTCGGACAGCGCTTCTTCCGCATTTTTGCGGAACATTCCCTCTCCCGAACAAGGCGCGTCGATCAGGATTTTGTCAAAATAGCCTGCAAATTTTACAGACAGATTTTCAGGCAGTTCGCAGGTCACGACCGCATTCTTTATCCCCATCCTTTCCACGTTTTGCGACAGGATTTTAGCTCGGGAGAAAATCGGCTCGTTTAAAACAATCAAGCCTTTTCCGTTCATCGCGCAGGCAAGCTGTGTGCCTTTACCCCCAGGCGCGGAGCAAAGATCCAACACCCTTTCCCCCTCTTGCACCTCTAAAAGGGGGGCGGCGCACATGGCGGACGGTTCTTGAGAATAGAAAAGCCCCGCCGCATGAAAAGGAGATCCGCCTACCTTTTCTACGGTCGAATAATACCCGTTTTCTTCCCATGCAATCGGCTCGCCAAGGAAGGGCAATAACGGTTTCAACGCATCCCTGCCCCCCTTCAATAGGTTCAAACGCACCCCTTTGTGGGGCGGTTTTTCATAGACGGCAAAAAAAGCCTCCCATTCGTTTTCAGGAAGCTGTCTTTGCATATTTTTTATGAACTGTTCGGGTAAATTCGTCATTCTTCTACCCCCAAAAGTATAGAAAATTCTTTATCGGTCAGCACGCGGCCTTTTCCGTTTTGCACCGATTTTACTCTCTGTCCGCCCTCGCCCTCAAAACAAACGTACAAATCGCATTCTTCCGCTTTCGACGTGAAAAATGCACCCTGCGCAAACGCCGCTGTCAACAGCTTTTTCGATAAGGGCAAATCAATCTCCAACGGATGGGAAAAACAGACCGATTGATTTTTCAAAAGCCCGTCTTTCGCTCTGCGGCGCTTTTCTTTGTCCACAAAACGGTAAAACGCGGTCTTTGCCTGCTCTCGTTCTTCCTTTTTCCGTTCCTGCTCCTGACGGTAAGTAAGCAGCCCCGCCGACGTCGTTTGCGTAATCTCGTAATCCTCAATACGCCCAAGCGTAATTTGGTATTTTTCGATCAACTTTGTAATCCCGTCCACGCCCTCCGCGCGGCAGAGCGCCTCGGCTATCTTCATGGTCGCGTACGCATCGTCCACGGCGCGGTGCGCTACGAACTCTACCCCCAACGCCTCTGCTATACCGCCCAAACCGAACTGTCTGGAAAAATCCCCCACTCGGTTCATGTACAAAAACTGGGTATCGCCGAATGCAAAGGAAAAGGAGGGAAGACGGAAACGCTTGCTCTCTAGGTTGAGATATTTCACGTCGTTCATCGTCGCATGCCCCATGACAAGCGTGTCCTTGTCCTGCAGCAAGCCGTAGATACGCTCGGCATATTCGGAAAAAGTAGGATATTCTTTGAATTTAGCGTACTCGTACGGCAAAACCAAGCCCTGCGTCCCCTTTCTGTCGGTAAGGTGGAATCCCCCCTGCGGATTGATGAGCAAGTCCTCTTTTTCAATAAGATTAAATTTTTCGTCCGTTAAACAATACCCAAACGCGCAAATTTTCGCTGCGTTTTTGGATACAACCGAACATTCTATATCGAAAAACAAATACCTCATCTTCCGTGTACTTTGCTCCTTTTTCCTTTCGCCGTTTTCATAAAGAAACGGCAACCAACGCCGATTGCCGTTCTTGTGTTCTCTTAGTTCTTCGGTAAAATCACCGTCTTACCGCCCATGTACGGCTGCAACACCGCAGGAATCTTCACGCTGCCATCCGCCTGCAAATGGTTTTCGATAAACGCGATCAGCATACGGGGAGGCGCAACAACCGTATTGTTGAGGGTATGCGCCAGTTTCGTCTTACCGTCTTCGTCCTTATATCTGATCGACAAACGTCTTGCCTGCGCGTCCGTGAGGTTGGAACAAGATCCGACTTCGAAATATTTCTTCTGTCTGGGACTCCATGCCTCTACGTCACAGCTCTTGTATTTCAAATCCGCAAGGTCGCCCGAACAGCACCCAAGCTGTCTTACGGGGATTTCCATCGAGCGGAACAGCTCTACCGTGTAGCTCCACAGCTTTTCATACCATTCCTCGCTCTCTTCAGGACGGCAAACGACGATCATTTCCTGCTTTTCGAACTGGTGAATACGGTAGATACCTCTTTCTTCGATACCGTGCGCGCCCTTTTCCTTGCGGAAGCAAGGAGAATAACTGGTCATCGCCATAGGCAATTTTTTACCGTCGATAATCTGACCCATAAAACGCCCGATCATGGAGTGTTCGGACGTACCGATGAGGTACAAATCCTCGCCCTCGATCTTGTACATCATATTTTCCATTTCGTCAAAGCTCATAACCCCCGAAACAACGTCGCCGTGGATCATGTAGGGAGGAATGACGTAGGTGAACCCCTTGTCGATCATGAAATCACGCGCATAGGTCAAAACCGCCGAATGCAAACGTGCGATATCCCCCGTCAAGTAATAGAAACCCTGCCCCGAAGTACGGCGCGCGGAATCCACGTCGATCCCGTCAAGGTTTTCCAAAATATCCAAATGATACGGTACGTCGAATTCAGGTACGGTCGCTTCGCCGAAACGCTGCAACTCAACGTTTTCAGAATCGTCCTTACCGATGGGTACGTCGTCCGCGATAATATTCGGGATCGCCATCATCGTCTTTTTCAATGCGCTGTCCACATCTGCGCTCTCCTGCTCAATCGCAACAAGACGGTCTGCGTCCGCTTTTACCTGCGCTTTTACCTTTTCAGCTTCCTCTCTCTTCCCCTCTTTCATCAGCATACCTACCTGCTTGGAAAGAGTGTTTCTCGCTGCGCGCAATGCGTCGCCTTCCGCGATCAAAGCGCGGCGTTTTGCGTCCAATTCCAAAGCCTTGTCCACCAAGGGAAGCTTGTGATCCTGGAATTTCTTGCGGATATTTTCTTTTACAAGTTCCGCATCGTTACGAATAAGGTTAATATCGATCATATTTCTACCTCTAAAAACGGTTTTGTTTCACGTAAAACCAATTTATTTCTTTATTTTCTCCTATTATACAACTTTTCCCTATCAAAAGCAATTAAAACAAAACAACTAAACCCGATTTCCTATAAAAATTCCGTAAAAAACTTGTATTTTAGGCAAGGATATGGTATAATAAAACGGCAAATGCGTTTCCTACGGAAACGAAATCGGTTGTAACAGTGGAGTAACGGCATGAGTGAGAAAAATAAACAGGATACCGAATACGTATCCGAAGAGGAAAAACGGGATAAAAGTTTCCGCGCCCTCTTTCCAAAGAAAAAAGTAAAGAAAAAAACGGCGGTCTCCGTTGACGAAGTGACCCGTTTTAACGCCACGGCAAACGAGGGGCTTACCTCGGCGCAGGTGGAAGAACGCATAGAGCAGGGTTTGGTCAACAAATCGGGGAAAAAATACTCGAAATCCTACCGTAGCATTTTTATCGGAAATATCTGTACAGGGTTCAACCTGCTGTGTTTGATTGCAGCTTTGGCTTTGGTGCTGGCAGGCGCCCCCCCTACACAGTATCTTTTCGTATTGATTTTCCTAATCAATACCGCGGTCAGCGTCGTTTTAGAAATTCGTGCAAAATTAAAGCTGGATAAACTCTCCATTCTTTCTTCCCCCACAGCAAAAGTGGTGCGAAACGGGAAAAAGACGGAGATTGCCACGGAAGAAATCGTTATCGACGATATCCTGCTACTTTCCGCAGGTCAGCAAGTACCTGCCGACTGTATCGCAGTCGAGGGCATGGCGGAATTGAACGAATCCCTCTTGACAGGTGAATCTGTCCCCATTAAGAAAGAGGACGGAGATATTCTGTATGCTGGTTCGTTCGTTGCCAGCGGTCATATCGCGGTGCGCGTGGATAAGATCGGCGACGATACCTATATCAGCAAATTAACGGCGAAAGCGAAAAAATACAAGCGTCCGAATTCCGAGATTATGAACTCGATCACTTTGTTTATTCGTATTATCGCGATCATCATTATCCCCGTAGCGATCTTTATGTTCTTCACGAACTTTAAAGAGATCGGCGGAAGCTGGGAATCGTTACAAGAAAGCGGCGGGTTCTGGCATAACCTTTTGGACGGAAACAAAGCGGTCAGCGAAACAATCCAAAAAACTGCGTCCGTTGTGATCGGCATGATCCCCTCGGGCTTGCTCCTTTTGACGACGGTTGCCCTCTCGACGGGTATGATCCGTTTGGCAAAATACAACACCCTCGTGCAGGATATGTATTCCTTGGAAATGCTCGCGCGGGTCAACGTCCTGTGTCTGGATAAAACGGGTACGATCACCGACGGAAGAATGAAAGTCAGCGACTGTATTCTGCTCAATAACTCGTCCGAATACGGCATTGACGATATTTTGGGGTCTATGCTTGCGTCCTTGAACGACAACAACCAAACCTCGATTGCTCTTCACGAACGCTTCGGCCATTCGTCTGCGCTCCAACCCATCGCAACCCTGCCCTTCTCGTCCGCGAGAAAGCTCTCCGCGGTTACCTTTGAAGAGGCGGGCACGTACGTTATGGGCGCGCCGGAATTTGTCCTCAAGCCTGTTCCTATAAGAATAGATAAGATTGTAAAACAATACGCTCAAATGGGTTTGCGTGTTTTGGTAGTAGCGCATGCAAGCGCTCAAATCCAAGGCGATAAAATCCCCTCGGGCTTGCGTGCGGTTGCGATCATTACCCTTTCGGATAATATTCGTCCGGACGCGGTGGAAACGATCAAATGGTTCCGCGAAAACGATGTTGCGGTCAAGGTAATTTCGGGTGACAATCCCGTGACCGTTTCCGAAGTTGCCAGACGCGCAGGAATTAAGAATGCGGCGCATTATATTTCCTTGGAAGGCTTGTCCGATCTTGAAGTGGAAACTGCGGCGAACCAGTACACAGTATTCGGGCGCGTAACACCTGAACAGAAAGCGATTTTAATACGTTCGATCAAGAAAGCGGGTAATACCGTTGCCATGACGGGCGACGGGGTCAATGATATTTTGGCGATGAAAGAGGCGGACTGTGCCGTTTCCGTTGCTTCGGGCAGTGAGGCGGCGCGTAACGTGTCTAACCTTGTCCTGCAAGACAGCAACTTTGGGTCTATGCCCAAGATCGTTAACGAGGGCCGACGGGTTATCAATAACGTGAAAAATTCCTCGTCGCTGTATATCATGAAGACGTTGCTCATTCTTATCCTTGCAATGACTTGTATTCTTGTTCCGACAAAGTACTTCTTCACGACGAATAATATGTTGATGTATGAGTTTATTGTCAGCGCAATCCCCTCGCTGGTATTGTCGTTGCAACCCAACACCAACCGTGTTAAGGGGAAATTTATCCCTTACGTATTAAGCCGCGCGATACCTGGCGCAATTACGATGGCAATCGGGATACTGACTATGTTTATTATCCGAGAAACCTCTATTGCGGAAACGTTCGGGCTTGTGGATGCGAACGGTGCGGAAACGTTGGAATACCACGCTCTGATGATGATTGCGCTTACCTTCTGCGGATTGGTTATGCTGTACCGTATCTGTCAGCCGTTTAATATCGTCCGTGCGATTTTGTTTATCTCTTCCACGGCGTTGTGCGTGCTGGTTATCTCTGTACCTTTGCTGGGGAATATTGTTCTCGAGGGCTGGGAGAACGTGCATTTTATCCTGCCGCAGATTTTGGTAACGATTATTATCGTGCAGGCAAGCTTCCCGATTTCTGGGTTCTTGATTAAGGCGTTTGATATGATGAACCCTGCCGACGAGTAGCAAGATGATCTTGCAGCCAGATTTAGTGTCTTTTCGCGAGGTGTTAAAGATAGTTTCGTTTTGAAACTAAGTTGCGAAAAGCAAGATGATCTTGAAGACAGTTTTAGTGTCTTTTCGCGAGGTGTTAAAGACGGTTGCATTTTGAAACTAAGTTGCGAAAAGCAAGATGATCTTGCAGCCAGTCTTAGTGTCTTTTCGCGAGGTGTTAAAGATAGTTTCGTTTTGAAACTAAGCGATACTATGTAACAATTAAAAACACGGCGGTTTTTGCCGTGTTTTTTGTTTCATCGCATACCTGCCCTATGGCTTTACAGAAAAAAAGCGAGGATTCCCTCGCTTTTTTCTGTTAGTTCCAATGCATTATTTCACCGTTTTCATCATAGTACCAATAATTTCCATCGCTGTTTTCCATCGGTGGCGTTTCACTGTAATAATAACGCAACGCGTTTACCAACTCTAAATTACAGACATTGCCCCGTAACCCCACCATATCAATATCCATTTTATTCCAATCTGCTTCTGTGCCTTTATAATAAACAGTCTCTAAACGCCAACAACCGTCAAACGCTCTGCTCTGAACAAACTTCACGTTCTTGCTCATTGTGATTTGTTTCAGTTCATTACAACCGCTGAATGCTGATTTGCCAATAAAACGTACTTCGTCAGGAATCGCAATTTTCGTTAATTTTTTTTGTCCGCTGAAAACGTATTCATAGATAATTTTCGTATTGTTATGTATTTTGAACGTCTCAAGGCCAGGAGCCTCTATATCCACCAAAACTACGTAAGGATTGTTTTTATTTCCAAGATAGTACCCGTTTTCATACTCGTTATACTGCAATTGTGTCGCAAACTGGAAAGATTGCTCCCCCATATACGTCACACTGTCAGGAATTTCTATCGTCGTCAATTTTTCAGACGCATCAAATGCGTCTTCTCCAATGTAGGTACATACACTCCCCTCTTCAAAATAAACGTTCTTTAAACTAAAGCAATTGAAGAATAAGTTGTTAGGAATTCTCTTTACATTTGCGCCGATTGTAGCCGTAATTTCGATTGATTCATCCACTTCGTCGAGGAAACAAAAAAACAAAGCCTCTGAATGTTCAAGATCCGCGCATTCCGTAGCATTGTAGTTGATTTCCTTTAAAGAATTATTCCTGCTAAAACCGGCTGGTCCTATTTCTTTTACGCCCTTGCCAATAGTAACGCTGGTCAAACCGCATTCACTGAATGCCCCCTCGCCAATAGCCGTTACACTGTCGGGAATAACCACCTTGCGCAACTGTGTGCACCCCAAAAACGCACCGCCTTCAATAGAAGTTATTCCCTCAGGCAAGTCTGCCTTAAGCAAGTTTTCACAACCTGAAAATGCGTCTGCTCCGATCGTTTCTATACTTGCTGGTATGGATACCGATTTCAAACTTTTTACCCCTGAAAAGGCATACGCGTTTATTTGGGTAGTCCCATTGTCAATCGTTATATCGTTGACCAATTGATTGTTGATATAAAATTCCTTTGCGTAATACAACGGATTAGCATATGCGTTTTCAAACTCAATCTGGCTCCACTGAGTTGCCGTACCATTGAAATATACCTTTTCTAAATTTATACAGTCTTCAAATGCACCGTTTCCGATAAAGGTTATGGTAGACGGTAGTGTAATACTCTTCATTTTAGCACCTAAATCACTATGAAACGCCCAATCATTGATTCCGACAACCGTTAATCCCATTTGATTAGGGGCATAGTCACACTTTTCAGGAATCACTACATCACCGCTTTCATCCATCTCACGAATCCCCTCAACCACCAACGGTTCTGTTTCATCATCCCCTGTTGTACTCATATAAAAACCGAAGGTATCCCATGCGCTGTAACCGTACAGTTTATCAAACATCCCTTGAATATCGCAGGATGCAAAACCCATACCAAAACAGATACCGAATACTCCGCAAGCAACGGATAAAAGTGCTTTCTTGATTCTTCTCATAAAGCCTCCTCATACTATATACTATATCTTATTATATCACGTCTCCTTTGTTTTGTCAATATTCTTGATAAAAACGGCAAAAAACCGTTTCAACGCATACCTGATGCCAACGTTTATCTCCTTTTTAAAGAAAAATACCATTTCAAATATTGCCCTATTTTGCTTGGTAGTTCTTCCGTTCTCTTTTTTAATACATCATACTCAAAGCCCTCTTCCCAGTTCTCAATATCGAAAAAATATATAGGAGAAGTTTGAAGAATATTACATACGTTTAACAAGTCCTCTATACTCATATTCTCTTTTCCGTTCTCAAAATTAGAAATGTAAAAGGCTTTTTTCCCAATCGCAAGACTTAATTCTCGTACTTTCCAACGGCTCTTTTTTCGTATCGCCTTAAACCTATTCCTAAAATCATTCATCGTATACATAATAACCCTCTTTCTATATTTTACTACATATTTTTCTGTAAGTCAAGCAATGTTACATAATTTTCTGTAATATATAGTTGGAGGGAGAAACTATGTTAAATTACGGCGAATCTTTAAAATATCATCGAGAATCAAATGGGCTGTCTCAATCAGAACTCGCAAAACAAACGGGATTAAAGCAACAAATGATCAGTTGGTGGGAAGCAGGTAACGGTTTGCCGAATATTGACTTTTGCGTAAAGCTTGCCGATTTCTACGGAATTAGTTTAGACGAACTCATCGGACGTAGTTTTGGACAAGAACTGTCCTCGAAAAAATAATTCAACGCATACCTGCCCCCTTTGATTTATAAAAATCACCCTTACTCCCTTGGTACAAGGGCACTGTCAACGTAGGTTGACTGAGGGATAGAATAAAGTAAAAGGGAATGGTGAAAAGTGAATAAGTATGGAAAAGCCGCCTGCGGAAAATTCCGCAGGCGGCTTATTTTTTATTCAATTATTCTTCGTCAGCAGGAGTTTCGTCCACCGTTTCTTCGTCGAGTACGATTTCTTCGGTTTCTTCCACTTCCGTTTCGCCCGCCAAATCTTCGGGGCTAAGATCCGCCGCCGTTTCTTCGGGTGCTTGCGTTTCTGCTTCGTCGTCGCGTTCGGTGATGTCTACCGTAGCAACCAAACTGTCTTTTACGTTCATAACACGTACGCCGCGCGTGCTTCTGCCGATACAGCTGATCGTGTCTGCGTGCATACGAATAATCGTACCGCCCGTCGTAATGATCATGATATCGTTTTCGTCCGTGACAGGTTTCAGGTTGACAAGGTATCCCGTTTTTTCATTGAAGATACCTGCCTTGATACCCTTACCGCCGCGGGTCTGCAAACGGTAATCCTCTATCTTCGAACGTTTCCCGTAACCTTTCGAGGTCAACGTGAACAGATCTTGCGTAGGATCAATGATCAACATATCCACAACGATATCCTCTTTCGCAAGAGTAATCGCTTTAACGCCTTGCGTGCCTCTGCCTGTCGGGCGAACGTCTGCCTCGGAGAAGCGGATACACTTACCGCCGCGCGACGCGATCAAAATCTCATCCTCGCCCGTTGTGAACCGAACACCGATCAATCTGTCGTTTTCTTGCAGCTTGATTGCAATCTTACCGTTCTTAGGAATACGCTTGAACTCATCCGTGTGCGTCTTCTTGATCAAGCCGTTTTCGGTCGCCATAATGAGGTATCCCGTACCGTTTTCAAGAACGGGCAATACCGCCTCGATCTTTTCGCCTGCGTCAAGCTGTACGATATTGACGACAGCTCTGCCGCGCGCCGTACGGTTCGCCTCGGGGATTTCGTAACCCTTGATCGAATATACTTTGCCTTTGGAAGAGAACAGCAGGATAGGATCGTGCGTACAGCAAACGAACATTTTTTCCACGTAGTCCTCGTCTTTGGGACGATGCGCCGTGATACCTCTGCCCCCTCTGCCCTGCGCTTTGTATTCTGCAACGGGCAAACGCTTGATATATCCCGAATGGGTGATGGAAATGACAACGTCCTCTCTTTCAATCAAGTCTTCGTCGTCAATATTGCCGTAATCTACGGAAATTTCCGTCTTTCTAGGCGAAGGATACTTGTTCTTGATTTCCGTCAAGTCGTTGCGGATGATCTGCATAACTCTCCATTCATTTGCGAGAATGTCTTTCAAGTCTGCGATCGTCGCCTGCAACGCCGCCAACTCGTCCTTGAGTTTTTCCACTTCGAGAGAGGTCAATCTCTGCAGACGCATTTCAAGGATTGCATTCGCCTGCTTTTCGTCCAGTTCGAACGCTGAGGTCAAGCCCTCGATCGCCGCGTTCTTATCCGCAGACGCTTTGATGATACGGATGACTTCATCCACATTCGCAAGCGCCAAAACAAGCCCTGCGATAATGTGCGCTCTTTCTTCCGTCTTGTTCAGATCGTAACGGGTTCTTCTGGTGATAACTTCCTTTTGATGTTCAAGGTAGTAATACAGAATTTCACGCAAGTTCAAATTTTTCGGTTCCGTGCCGTTTTCAACGAGCGCCAACAAAATGATACCGTCAGAAATCTGCAATTTCGTCTTCTTATAGAGGGTATTCAAAACAACTTGAGCGTTTGCGTCCTTCTTACATTCGATCACGATACGCATACCGTCGCGGTCGGATTCGTCGCGGATATCGGAGATACCTTCCAGACGTTTATCGTTGACCATGTCCGCGATCGTCTTGATAAGCTGCGCTTTGTTGACCTGGTACGGAATTTCGCTGACAACGATACGCGATCTGGTATTGCCGCCCGTGCCGTATTCTTCAATCTCGCATCTGGAACGAAGAATGATATTCCCTTGCCCAGTTCTATACGCGCGCTTGATACCGCTTCTGCCCATAATCAAACCGCCCGTAGGGAAATCGGGAGCAGGGATATATTCCATCAGCTCGTCCACTTCAATCTCGGGGTTGTCGATCATAGCGATCGCGCCGTCGATAACTTCGGCAAGGTTGTGGGGAGGAATATTCGTCGCCATACCTACGGCGATACCGTCCGCGCCGTTAACGAGGAGGTTGGGATATCTTCAGGGAGTACGGTCGGTTCTTCCTCGCTTCCGTCGAAGTTGGGGATAAAGTCTACCGTTTCCTTATCCAAATCTTTCAGCATTTCCGCCGCGAGTTTGGTCAATCTTGCTTCCGTGTAACGCATAGCCGCCGCCGAGTCGCCGTCCACCGAACCGAAGTTACCGTGTCCGTCTACCAGGGGGAAACTGATCGTAAATTCCTGCGCCAAACGCACGAGGGCGTCGTATACGGAGCTGTCGCCGTGAGGGTGGAATTTACCCATACAGTCACCGACGATACGCGCGCATTTACGGAATGCTTTATCATTGTACAACCCCATTTCATGCATGGAATATAAAATTCTGCGGTGTACAGGTTTCAAACCGTCACGCACGTCGGGGATCGCTCTCGACTTGTTTACCGCCATCGCGTAGGCAATGAACGAGCGTTTTAACTCGTCGTCTACCTCGATGTCGAGCATCTTTGTCATTTCGAGTGTTTTCTTAAATTCCTCGGTCAATTCCGGGCTGGTTTCTTTCTTAGCCATTTTTCACTCCTTATCCACGCTTTATACGTCTAAGTCAGTTACCAAAGATGCGTTTTCTTCGATAAACTTACGTCTGAGTTCGGGGTTTTCACCCATGAGCATGGAGAACATCTGGTCTGCTTCCGCCGCGTCTTTCATGGTTACGCGGATCAGCGTTCTCGTTGCGGGGTTCATCGTCGTATCCCACAGCTGTTCTTTACTCATTTCGCCAAGACCTTTATAACGCTGGTATTCGATCTTACCCGTTGCGTTTTTATCGTATTCGATCTTTTCTTCTTCCGAATACAGATAATCGTCGTGGCCTTTATAGCTTGCCTTATAAAGAGGCGGCTTGGCCGCGTATACGTGACCGTGCTCGATCAAGGGTCTCATATAACGGAAAAGGAACGTATACAAAAGAATACGGATATGCGCACCGTCGACGTCGGCATCGGTCATGGAGATGATTCTGTCATAACGGAGCTTGCTCTCATCGAAATCATCCAAAATACCGCAGCCAAACGCGGTGATCATGGATTTGATTTCCTCGTTTTCAAGCACGCGGTTCAAGCGTACCTTTTCAACGTTGAGAATTTTACCGCGCAGGGGCAGGATCGCCTGGAAACGTCTGTCACGACCCTGTTTTGCCGTACCGCCTGCCGAATCCCCCTCTACGATATAAATTTCGCAAAGTTCACTTCTTCTGTCCGAACAGTCCGCCAACTTACCAGGCAGCGTCGTCGAACCCAAAACACCCTTTCTTCTCGTCAGTTCTCTTGCGTTTCTTGCCGCGTCTCTTGCCTTTTGCGCCGTGATACAACGAAGTACCAACTCTTTCGCAACGGAAGGATTTTCTTCTAGGAAAGTCGCCATGTGCTCGGTCACGCATTTGTTGACAAACGTACGAATGGTGCTGTTGTTCAGCTTGTCCTTCGTCTGCGATTCGAACTGCGCGTTGATTAGCTTGACCGAAACGACCGCCGTGATACCCTCACGCACGTCTTCACCCGTCAGTTTATCGCTATCTTTCAAAATGTTCTGTTTTCTGCCCGCTTCGTTGATGACTTTAGTCAGCGCCATCTTCAAGCCCTCTACGTGCGTACCCCCGTCGATCGTGTTGACGTTGTTTGCGTAGCTGTAAATAACTTCATTGTACGATTCGTTGTATTGGATCGCCACTTCGCAAACGGTATCGCCGTCCTGCTCTTCAAAATATACGGGCGCGGGGAAAAGCAATTCTTCGCGGTTCTTGTTCAACTCCTCTACGAACGAACAAATACCGCCTTCATAACAGAACGAATCTTTTTGCGCCTGACCCTCTCTCGTATCCTCAAGCGTGATACGCAAGCCTTTGTTCAAGTACGCAAGCTCTCTCAATCTGCCCTTTAAAGTATCGTAGTTGAAAAGAGTCGTCTCGAAAATATCCGCGTCGGGCATGAACGTAACTTTCGTCCCCGTGATATCGGTATCTCCAACAATTTGAACGCTGCGCTGAGGCACACCGCGATTGTAGACCTGCTTATAAACGTGGCCGTTTTGCGAAACCTCTGCTTCCAACCATTCGGACAAAGCGTTTACCGCCTTTACACCGACGCCGTGCAGACCGCTGGATACTTTGTAACCAGAATCCCCGCCGAACTTACCGCCTGCATTTACTTTCGTGAATACGACCTCCAACGTGGAAATACCTTCCTTGGGATGGATATCCGTCGGAATACCGCGTCCGTTGTCTTGGACCGTACAACTGCCATCGCCGTTGATGGTCACTTCGATATGCGTACAATACCCCGCCAACGCTTCGTCAATCGAGTTATCTACGACCTCGTGCACGAGGTGGTGCAACCCTTTCGCGTCGGTAGAGGAAATATACATACCCGGACGTTTTCTGATATGTTCCAGACCGTCTAAAACCTGGATTTGCTCGGCGCCGTATTCAGCTTCTACTCTTTCAGCCATTCTTTTGCTCCCCTTTCCGCTTTCCCTTTTTTATAAAAAGGGAAAATCGTTATTTTACCCCTCAATTATACCACAACTTTTCCCAAATGTACAGTGTTTGCGCCAACTTTTTTCGCCTTTTGGATAATTATTTTCATTTTTGCCCGTTTTCGCCCCTCTTTTCCCCTAATTTTTAAGAAAACAGTCGGTTTGGTTGTATGTGCCGACCGAATTCTTCCGCCCTTATATTGGGGCGTTTTTGTATACAAAATCCCTCGGCGAATAACCGCCGAGGGGTGTGTTGTCTTGTCTTTTATTCTTGAAAAGCTTCTCGTGCGATGGAAAGAACTTCTTCGGGAGTTTTTGCTTGGAAGAACCTTTCCTTGTACGCAGCCGCACCGCGCATACCCTTTACATAGAACGCGCCCATCTTCCGCATAAACACCGTCGTAAAGCGTTCATCGCATACCTGCCCCGTCCATTTTAACTGTTTCGTGAACATCTCCAGCTTACTTTCCGTAGGCGTATCCGTCAATTCGCAAAAGATTTGAGGATGGAAAATCGCCGCCCTTGCAACCATAACGCCGTCCGCACCCGTCCTATCCAAGAGCGTTTTTGCATCCTCTTTCGAGAATACGCCGCCGTTGGCAATCACGGGGATTTTCACCGCGTTTTTCGCCCCTTCAATTTCCGCGTAATTTACCTCGCCAGAATATACCTTGTCTTTTGTCCTGCCATGGATTGTAATCAGGCTCGCGCCTGCCCCTTCCATGCGTTTTGCGAACTCCTTGGTAATAATGTTACGATCGTTGATCCCGATACGAAATTTCACCGTGATTATCTTACCGCTCTTGACGCATTCCTTGACAATATTCTCCGCCAAAATCGGGTTTTCGAGCAATGCGCTCCCCTCGCCGTTTTTATAGATTTTCGGCACGGGACAACCCATGTTGATATCCACGATCGGGAAAGGAACAAGCTTCTCATGCTCGCAAGCAGCGCGCATAATCAAAGGATCGCTCCCGAAAATCTGCGCCGCGCAAAGCCCCTCGTGTTCGTCCGTGTATAACAGCTCTTCCGTGTTTTCGCTGCCGTATTTTAGACCTTTCGTGCTCACCATTTCCGTATAGCAAAGCCCTGCCCCATAGCCCTTACACAACCGACGGAACGCATAATTCGTATACCCCGCCAACGGCGCGAGAAATACGTTATTTTCAATTGTTATATTCCCTATGGAAATCGGCTTTATGTTCATACGCTGCCACTTTGCCCCGCGTGGATTATTTTTTCGCAATCATCGCTTTCGCTTTGCGGTAATAGACGTCCCATTCTTCCTCGGAAAGCTTTTCCACCTGCTTTCTGTCCGCAAGCGCCAAGCTCTCCGCAACGGTGAACCTTTCCGCAAAACGCTCGGTTGCCTCTTTCAACGCCTTTTCGCAATCACAGCCCGCCTTTCTGCCTACGTTGACCGCCGCGAATAATACGTCGCCAAGCTCTTTCTCCGCCTCGCTCGTTTTTCCACTGTCGTACGCCTCGAAGAACTCGACAAGCTCTTCTTTCAATCTTTCCGCCGCGTCTGCCGCCGTCGCAAAATCCATACCCGCTTTCGCCGCGCGCTTGCCTACTTTTTGCGCACGCATCGCCGCAGGGAAACATTTTGGAACGTCATTGACTGCATCCGCATACGTCACCTGATGTTTCTCGGTCATTTTATTCTTTTCCCAGACAGAAAGAGCACTGCCCTCGTCCTTTGCTTTGTCTTCACCAAATACATGGGTATGCCGTGTGATGAGTTTTTGACAAATTCCCGTCACCACGTCGGTGAGGTTGAACGCACCTATTTCCTCTTTCAAAACAGCATGGAAAACCGTCTGCAGGAGAATGTCCCCCGTCTCTTCCAACACCTTTTCATCGTCGTTTTGGTCGATCGCGTCCACCAGTTCGTACGCTTCTTCCACCGCCGACATTTTGATACTGTCGCTCGTTTGCACCCTATCCCAAGGACACCCGTCGGGACGTCTTAATCTTAAGACAATCTCTTTCAAATCATTCAGCGCAAAACGCTGTTTTTCAAGCAAATCCATCTCCTCGATCGCCACCGCCGAGGTATAGTCGTATTCCTTTTGTCGGTCGAGCTCGTAAAGGGAGATTTTCTTCCCTTTTCCACCCTGCAGATACAACGCTTTCGTCTCTTCCCCGAACAGATCGCCCAGGAGCAATTTTGCGTCGCTTGCCAACGCCCAGTCGTCCAAATCATACACGATTACGGGAAGAGCCAAGTTGCCGCTCGCCGCTTTTTCTTCCAGCTCATACGCGGAAACCGCCGTGTAGGAACAGCCGACAAATCCAGCCGCGCGCACCAGCGCCGTCGTTTTCGACACACCATCAATCAGTTCAATTTTACCGCGCGTACGCTTGAGAAGCGCCTTGACTGAATTATCCTCCGTCGCCGCACCGTCTACAAGATACACCGCATGATCGCCGCGATCGGTCACGGCTTTGGCAAGATTTTTCGCAAGCGTTGCAAAATTACGGCTGTTTTCATATACCGTATCCAAACATTCGTGAGGGATATTCAGCTCCTTAACCGTTTCATAAGAGCGCGTATTCGCCGTACGAACAAGGACTGGACGCCCCTCTTTTACCGCTTCAATCAATACCTGCTCCCCTCGTTTTGTCAAATCACCTTTTTCCACACCCAAACCGATTACTGTAATCATGTCTTTACTTTTGTCCTTTTTGTTTTTCTTGATACAATTAAATTATACACCAAATCGAGAAGAAACGCAACTAAATAACAGACGTTCGTCGCATACGCTAACCCAAAAACGGAAAGGTTTGGATCGCGCAGGAAAAAGACGTACAGCACAGTTTTTACCGTCACCGCAATGAGCATAGACAAGGCAGCGTATTGCGGCTTTCCCTGCGCCGTCAAGCACGCCGATAACGTCTGCGCACAGGATAGACTGAACGCGCTTAAAGAGAACGCTTTGACCAGCCCTATCAACGTTGTCAGTTCTTCCCCCTTTAGACTGCGGAAAATGATTTTTGAGGCAGGCTCGGCGAATAGATATAATCCGACGGCGCTGACCCCGCTTACCAACGCCGTAATCCCCAAAGAAAAGAAGATGCGCTTTCGCACTCCATTCTTTTTTTCATGCGCCATGGCAACGCGGGGAATACTCGCCGCCGCAATCCCATAACACACCGATACGGGCAGGTTGATGATCGTGACCGCTCCCCCCGAAAATAAACCGAATAGCGTCACAGCGTCCGTGGCGTACGCCCCTAAGAGACGCGGAGCAAGAATACTGTCCAAAAGCCCAGAAAGAGGGATTAAAACCGAGTTAAACGTGACGGGGATACTTAGGCGCAAAATCGCCTTCATCGCGACACTGCCCCCCTCGTTTTTGTTTTTTGTCCTCTTTTTCTCCGCTCGACGGTACAGAAAAATCATCAACAACAGTGCGACCAACTCCGACACGGACACGGCAAGAAGAAGAAAGACGACTGCTTTTTCTACCTGCTCTCGAAACAACCTCGCGAAAAATAAGCCAAGCGCGACCTTTACCGCTTGTTCAACGATTTCTGAAATGGCAGTCGGGTACATCTTATTCCTACCCTGAAACCAGCCTCGAAAAACGGAAATTACCGACACCAAAAACACCGACGGCGCCAACGTATAATATCCGCCGAGTACTTTCTCACTCCCTTGCGCAGAAGATAAAAAAGGGGCGATAATCGCCATCACGACCGTGCCGACAACGCCGATCAAGAGAAAAAGCTTCATGGCTGTTTTTAACACCGCTTTATCGCTTTGACCACGTGCAATTCTTTCGGCGGTAAGCTTTGCAATCGAGGACGGAATCCCCGTTGCAGACACAGTTAAAAGCAGGCAATAGACGGGGTAGACCATTTGATATAACCCCAACCCATAACCACCAATATAGTTGGTCAGTGGAATCCGATACAGCGCCCCGATGATCTTTGCAATCAAACCGCCTGCGGCAATCCAAACCGCTCCTTTCAAAAACGCGCCCTTGCTTTCACTGTTTTTTTGCCTTGTTCTCATACCTGCCCCCTTCCTTTCTCTTACAGTGTGCGGAATTTTGCAGGTTTTATCAAGCTTTTTCCCTTTGTTCTATTGACTTTTTGTACTCCGTGTGATAAACTAAAAGAAATAAAGAAAGGAGTAATTTTACCATGTTAAAAAATATACCGAAAATCGTTAGCCCTGCGCTTTTGAAGATTTTATGCGAAATGGGTCACGGTGACGAAATTGTTATCGCTGACGGCAATTTCCCCGCGGAAAATTACGGACAAAGGGTTATCCGTGCGGACGGAATCGGCGGCGTGGAAATGCTGGACGCAGTTCTCTCACTGATTCCCCTCGATACGTACGCCTTGGAAAATTTCTTGTTGATGCAGACAACCAACGGCGACCCCACCCCTACCATTTGGGATAAATATTTCACGATCGCAAAAAAGCACGACGACAATCTTCGCGCAGGCAATTTAGAACGTTTCGACTTCTACGAAAGAGCGAAAAAGGCATACGCCATAATCGCCACAGGCGAAGGCGCCATATACGCGAATATTATTGTGAAAAAGGGCGTAATCAAATAATCAATTTTACATTATAAAAGCGAGCCATTCAGCTCGCTTTTTTATTTCATCTCATACATGGTGCTCTTATTTAGAAGATAACCCCACAATGGTTGGTACTATCCACGCCTGCATATAAGCTGTTAATCGTTTGCGTTTCGTTATCCAAACCAAAACGTATCCACACTTTCCCCTTTTTAAATTTCATATAGGTGAGCGAAGAGGAAAACTCATCAAAACCCTTTTTTTCTAAAAAAGAAGAAAATTCCGCACCGTTATTCCCAACAGAATAACCATAAATATGTATCGCTGGATCGGTAATCCTAATTCCCGTTATATGGCTCTCCCCCATTAAGACGTCAGGATAAGACGTTACGTCGTATTGCACGTACGGATTAGCCTCATCCTCCAATTCGCCGTATTTTGGGTCAATATAACCCGTTATTCCAAATCCTGGCCTCACTATAAACCCCTCAAAATCGGCTTCTTCTGCAGGCATTAAAAGGGCTATTTCAAAATTCGAGTTTTCATTGATATCGTCCACAGTTTTTTGCGTCCTAATAGATTTGCAACCTGAAAAAGAAAATAGCATAATAACCATTAACGATACTAGCGCAAGTTTTATTTTCATAATATCCACCTTTTTTACATTATATTCTATATATTGTATTTTGTCAATACCTGATTAAGAGGCGGCGATAAATCTTACCTATAGGAAAGGTAGAAAAAGATTTCAGGCTTGCGTAGCAAGGCAGAAAAAAATAGTTTGTGGGTTAGGATCGGGAGTTTACTCACGAGCATAACACGCAAATTATTTTTAAGTCTTTTTAAGACAGAAAACTTTCGTGACGTATACTGCTCTCTTAAGTGGCGGCGATAAATCTTACCTATAGGAAAGGTAGAAAAAGATTTTAGGCTTGCGTAGCAAGGCAGAAAAAAAATAGTTTGTGGGTTAGGATCGGGAGTTTACTCACGAGCATAACACGCAAATTATTTTTAAGTCTTTTTAAGACAGAAAACTTTTTCGTATCCTTTCAGCTACGCCGTCGGCGTAAGACTGATTTACCCCGCTTTTCAAACGAAAAACGAACAAGTCCCAGCAAAATAACAAAGAAAAAAGCCTTGTTATTACTAACAAGACTTTCGTTTGAAAAGCGGCGATTACCTATCCTCCCGGCGGTTAACCGCAAGTACTTTCGGCGTAAAAGAGCTTAACTTCTGTGTTCGGAATGGGAACAGGTGGATCCTCTTTGCCATCATCACCGCTATGGTTATATACTTCGCTTTCGCGAGATACATACGTTTTTAACAATCTTCTTTGGAAGATTAACAACTACACAAGGCTGAGCCTTGACCCAGTAGGGTTTCCGTGCTCTACACTCTCATATAGCCTCTTATAATCGAAGATTAACAACTACATAGCAAATTGTACGAAAGCCCTTTCATATCAGTTCTTCTTGTGTTCTGAAGTCCGTAAAAATTATAGATTTTTCTTTTATGAAGAGATTTCATAGTAAAAGCTTTATTTCTCAATATCTTTCTCTTATTGAGATCAAGCCAAACGACCTATTAGTATCGGTCAGCTAATACATTACTGCATTTACACCTCCGACCTATCAACCTTGTTGTCTTCAAGGGGTCTTCAGGGATACCTTATCTTGAAGCGAGTTTCACGCTTAGATGCTTTCAGCGTTTATCTCAACCGCACTCCGCTACCCTG